>JBMSAU010000169.1:0-2273 GCA_049414625.1 Thermodesulfobacteriaceae bacterium | reverse complement strand
GTATATATATGTTGCATATAAAGCTGATGATAGATTCTGTAGTATGCAACCATATAGTGTTAAAGTTATTGATCTCAAAGAGATTTTAGTTTACAAGTAGATTTGCTAGAAATCTAAGTGCAAATTCCCTGAAGTACTTTGCGGTATTGCAAGATATCACTCCATGCATTAGTAGGTGGACTATGTCATATATACATTTACCTGATGGTAAACTTAGTAGAAGCTTAAAACAAAGAAAGGAGGTGGTGTTATGGTAAAACTTTACCTTTATCAGAAGGAAGCAGAGGGAAAGACTTTTTATTACGTCGTGATAGGCTCAGAAACACACGGTAGACCGACCTACCGTTTATGGATTAACAGAAAACTTTTGACTGATGAACTGATTGAGGCATGCAGATTTTCTTTCCCAGTGAAAGGTGCACGGATAGAGGGAGGGAAAGATAATAGAACCCTCATACTTAAGCCTGACCCTAACCGTAATGTGTTTTATTACCTCAAAAAATGTGGATATAGAGGAGATAGTAGTGTAGAGGTGTATGATTGTGGTGATGATTGTAAGGTATACAAGTTTTGGGAGTATTCATCACCTCGTGGTTCCACGGGCGTAAGCGAAGGGGTGTTGGTAGAAACATCAAAAGATGTCATAAAAGTCAAATGGAAAAGAACAGGACGGTTGTATGGAGCATCTCCCAGAGGTATAGCGTTGCTTTATATTGATGGTCGTGAGGAAGAATTACCTATTGAAGACGAGGAGCTTTTAAAAGAACTTGAATAAAACTTTAAGGAGGTGTTGCCATGAAAAGGAACCCAAGCTACATTACAAGACTACTTGAAGCCTCATCAACAGTAGAGGCTTACAGAGTGAGGCAAGAACTGGAGGAAAAGCTTAAGACAGGTTTTAAGCCAGACGAGATAAGAGATTTCATTAACGAACTGCTTGATTTTCTTTACGATTACAAGCTGTATAAGAAGCGTAGTGATGTATTGAAAGAATTTGCTAAAATGATTGCAGATGTTCAACCCGCTGAAGTTTAAAACTTTATAAAGGAGGTGAGAGGAGTTTTGGAAAGCTACAATGCTTATATATCATCAGGCAGTATAGAGGCCTTAACCTAAATAACCATTACTCCCACCCACCCTCGCTATGCGGGTGGCGGTGGTTTTATTTAAGCCCAACAAAAACTTAAAAGGAGGTGGACTATGTCATATATACATTTACCTGATGGTAAATTAGCTCATTTATTTATTGATAACAAACAAATAACAGCAAGCATTAACAAATTCGTAAACGACTTAGAAAGAGAATTAATTACAAACAACATCAATAAACTATTCATTATCGGTATACTAACTGGAGCAATTTACTTCACAATAGATGTAGCATCTGCTTTCAGCAAAATACCTATTGTTTTGGATTTCATCCAAGTAAGCAGTTATGGAAACTCATTCACATCCGGAAACATTAAATTCATTAAAGACATAAATCACAATATAAAAGATCAAGTTGTATTATTGCTTGATGATATAGTGGCAACGGGCAAAACATTGTATTTTGTAACAGAACATTTACAAAATAAAGGAGCTAAACAAATAATAACAGCTACATTGCTGGCAAACATAACTAAAGATAATGTCTACAAGCCAGATTTCAGTCTGTTCACCATAGACAATGAAAACATCTGGATTATCGGATATGGCTTGGATTATATGGGCATGTATCGCAACTTAAAAGATCTTTATGCTATACAGGTTGAGTAAAATATACTTTAAGCATACTACGCATGTTATCTATTTAGTAAAAAACAATAACAAAAAAATCACTTTAAGATCAGAATAAAAATCTACCTAAATTTTTTAACATGAATAAAGAAAAATTAAATAAAGAGAGATTTCTAACAATTCACTTCAATAATAATGAATCAATAATGATTGATGTGAATAATGATGTAGCATGGAAAAAGATTTTGGATCATAAAGACAAAATAATAAAGATTGAAACAGAGGAATGGTCCTGGAATTTGATGAATGGAGAAATTTCGTTATTATAAACAACATTTTTTTTGTTCAACAGGTCTAAAATTTATTCTATGAATATAGTAAGCACAGTTCTAAACAAACTATTTGACAAATTATTTTCCGTTGATGTTAAAATCAAGGTATTACCTCATGCTAGAACATTACCCATACCAAGATATATGTCAGATGGAGCTGTCGGATTTGATCTGTATGCTGCAATAGCAGATCGAATAACAATACCACCATTTGAGACAGGA
>JBMSAU010000168.1:0-3350 GCA_049414625.1 Thermodesulfobacteriaceae bacterium | reverse complement strand
AAGTTTGGGAGTTTCATTTGTTTGCTTGTTTCATGATAGCTTCCCCTCTTTTTTAAGTGATTTTGGGTCGGTATTTCTTGGGGAAGCCACCGTGCCCTTCCTGTCCTGTCAAGTCCTTACACAATTAATGAGACACTACCGAATTTTTAGCTATGAAAGAAAAAATTTAAACCAAGTAATTAATATGTATAAAATGCTGAAGAAATGAAGCCATAAACGCTCTGTTTAGGTGACAATATGTTGGTCATAAAGGAATACCTTTTTGAACCGCCTCGTTAATCTTTTTCATCATCTCTCCAATTCCACGACAATCAATTAATGGTGCATGAATTTCCTTTCCTCTAAACACCTCTTTTACTATATCTACATAACATTTCCCGCCCAAAACTACGATTCTATCAAACTTATCTAATCCCTTTTCTGCTACTTGCTTAGAAAGTTCCTCTATAGATATTCTTTGTGATTTATTTTTACAGGTCACATTATAATTACCTGGAACAATCTCATCAGGAAACAATAATCCATGTTTTGCAGATATAATGCACCAAGATGTTGGATGAAATTTCTCTGCATATTCTATACACTTTTTAGCAAACTGGCCTGTATACACATCTCTTACCTTAGTAGGACCTGCATCTGGTTTTTCATCCCATATTTTCTTTTTTCCACAAGAAACGATACACAGTGTCCTCATGTGTTCACCTCAACTATATTATTTATTTTAATCATTCCTTTAACGCAAAACTCTTTTGCTATACATTCAGAATAATATGGACAATCCCCGGTAATCTTATCTCGTTTATGACAACCATTCTTAGAAAGATGCCAAAGAGGTTTATCCATATTTAATGGTATCAAATCTATGTCTTCATTCTGAAGCTTTTTAAAACTCTCAAACCAAACTTCTTGTGTATATTTAATCAGTTTAGGTTTTCTAATTTCAAATTTTCCTCTAATAACTCCTGTTGCTAATGTAGCTCTTATCACATGTGTATCTACCGGAATAGGAATTTTATCTAAATTTTTTAATTCAAGATCAGTATTGTCTTTAAGCATCCTTATCCATAAAGGACCTATCTTAGGACCTTTAAGGTTCGGATAATTCTTATTTTGTAGCTCTCTCCAAATTAGCTCTGCATCATAATTACACTCTTTAATAAAATTTAATGGATCTCCTTTCCACTTCTCCCAAAAAGTAGTGCCTAAAGTTTTCCAAGTCGAGACATCTTTTTTAAATCTCCAGGATAAATTATGTTTTTTTATATCATCTTTAATTTTTTCAAAAGAAGTTTCATATACCTTTTCTGGATAAAATAAATATCTCGTTTCAGGGTCTTCATATGTTCTTCTTGCGCTTTCCCATAACTCCTCAGCGTTCCTTAGATAATCAATTGCTACCGTAAAAGTTATAAAAAGGATATGTTCACAGGAGCCTTTAATCATACCTGTTGGCAATATATCCTCAGGCATCTCCTTTTTTCCGAAAATTCCAGTCTTCATATAAGCTTCATAAAGACCTTTAATTACCTTTTTCCCCCGCTCTGGATCGAGATTGATAATCATTTTTCTTGACCTTCTGTACTTTTTTCCATTATTTATCTAGTGCTAAATAGAACTCTTTTCTTAAAAATTTTTCTCACATATATCACTTATTCCACACTTTTTACAAATAGTCTTATTGCGACAAAAGCCAAAGTTTGATGATTCAGTTTTAGAACAATAGGTGTAAATTCCTTTATTGATTTCTCTTAATGTATATGGAAGATTTAATTTTTTTAAGAAATTTATCACATTTTTTTCATTAAGATCTCCTATTAATTTAGATATTCCTGTAATTTTTAAAAAGTGTTTATTAGCCGAATCCAACTTGAACGAATTTGTTGCAAACTGAGCTTCTTTAATGTCACCAACTATAAAATCAAACATATTTTCTCCTATACCGTATAATTCTTTCCATGGTTTTTTTATCTTTTTAAACTCTTCCCAATCTTCAGGAGATATATTAAGAAAATCAGAATCGGTAATATCTGGTATTTTTTTGTACTCACAATATTTCTTTTTTAAAAAGTAGGAAAAACTTGCGTTATAGTTATTCTTTAAATAATTACAACAAACTAACATATACCATAATAATTTCCAAAATTTCATCCCTTTAAATTTTCTTCTTTTTCTATTTTCTTCTTTTTCTAAATAATTTTCTACACATTTGTAAAATTTATAACCTTCTAAACCGTATTCTTCATTTTTCATACTCTGATAAAAAGGACTTGAAATAGACCCTGCAAAGTCACGATTGTATTTTTTATTTTTTTGTATATCTAATTTGTCTAAAATTTTTCCGATGCTATTTATTGAACATATTCCCTGTTCCTTTAGCAAACCAATAAATTTCCAGCACTCAAATCCTCCTTGTTCATACCCTCTGCGAAGGAATACTTCATCAATATTTTCCCAATCTTCGTAATATTGCTCCCACCTATGTTTAGTTTTTTCTACCACATAAAGGATAATCCTTTTTGCCCTCTCTATATCCATTTCACTCACCTCCCAAATTTTTTAGGTAATTGCTCATTTTATTTCACCAAGCACATTATACAACATTTCACCTAACTTAGCCCTAAAATTATCCCTGAATTCAAGCTCCTTCAAATAACTTAAAACTTTTCTGCTTTCTCTTAGGAAGAGGTCCCTTTGACAAGTTCTACTAAATTCATCTTCACCCCCTATGCTTTATTATAGTATAGTGAAATATATTGTTCAGCTCAACCTTAACTATTAGTTCATGGTATCCTTCAAGCACGATCTGATAGCTCTGTCCAACCTCTGGGAAACGCATAAGCTCGGCTTTTAAATGCTGTGGGGTGATGTTTACTTCGCGGATGATAAACACGTCGTCAGTACGCCCAAGGGTACTATCAATCTTGAGATGCATACTCCAGTTGTTTCCAGGTCTGGCTGGAATAAACGAGAGCCCGGCAAGATAAGCCACATAGTGCATAACTAAAGCCCAAGTAAAGAACCCATAGGTCATAGAATTCTGAAAGATATCTCCAGGACCTGCCCCGCTCATTACCAAACCAATGAGCGGGCGTTAAGCTCAGCTTGACCCTAGATATGTTTGTAGCTGAAAAATATGGCTTTGGGCTTTCCTGTTGCCCCGCTTGAGGTGTGGACCCTCACCACCTTCTCTAAAGGAACGCTTTTTGGTAGTGTTTTAGTCTTCTCAGCTTAGGTCTGTCTAAATAGTGTCTATCTGCGGTCTCTATCTTAGGGTTGAAGCAAAGCTTTTCCAATATTTCTTTCCTCCCGCAAGCTTATTTAGGCTGAAGTATTATAATCACAAACTTTTT
>JBMSAU010000167.1:0-2070 GCA_049414625.1 Thermodesulfobacteriaceae bacterium | reverse complement strand
CCATTATAACATGAAACACTAAAGAATCTAAATATAAAGATTAATTTCTCGTCGTTTAACAACCATTTCATAAGAAAAAAATTTAGATTACTTTTAAGCTATGTAAGCTAACGATAACTTATCAGTGGTGTTTATGTTTATCACATTAGAAATACACAATAAAATATTATACCATCACCAACTGTCATATTAATCTCTTCCTTCTCAAGTATATGTATTAACATAGTGACCAAATTTAAATTCTTTAGTTGTATTTCATTAGCATAATCATATTCAAGTCTAATGATACATAAGTTTTCGCGTTCAATAACTTTTAGGCCATCTTCATAAAAGTCCTTATAATGTCTTCTTCGGTATGAATTTCGGTATGAATGCAAGTTATGTATTAATTGTGTTTTGTAGTTATTTTTTAAGGAAAAGGTAATGTGAAAGTTGTTACTATTGAAATTGGAATTGAGTGTATCAACGTAATTTAACAAATGTATGATGGGTTTTCTCTTTTTTAAAACGATAGATTTTCTTTTTTGTTGACTTATAATTTTGAAAGCTAAATCCGTGACAGCAAAAGACAATATTCCATTGGTTTGATAACAACCATAATTAAAATTATAACATCTAACATAAGAGGATGTAAATACAAAGCTTATTTTCTTGTAGTTTAACAAACATATCATAAAAAAAATTTAGATTACTTTTAAGCTATGTAAGCTAACGATAACTTATCAGTGGTGTTTATGTTTATCACATTAGAAAAACACAATAAAATATTATACCATTAACATCTATATCAATCTCTTTCTTCTCAAGTATATGCATTAACATAGAGACTAAATTTAAATTCTTTGGTTGTATTCTACTAGCATAATCATATTCAAGTCTAATGATACATAAGTTTTTGCGTTCAATAACTATTAGGCCATCTTTATAAAGGTCCTCATAATATCTTCTTCGGTATGAATTTCGGTATAAATACAAGTTATGTATTAATTGTGTTTTGTAGTTATTTTTTAAGGAAAAGATAATGTCAAATTTGTTACTATTGAAATTGGAATTGACTGTATCAATGTAATTTAACAAATGTATAATCGGTTTTCTCTTTTTTAAAACAATAGATTTTCTTTTTTGTTGATTTATAATTTTAAAAGCTAAATCCATGACAGCAAAAGAAAATATTCCATTGGTTTGATAATAACCATAACTATAATTATGACATGTAACATAAGAGGATTTAAATGTAAATGTTAATTTCTCGTCGTTTAACAAATACTTCATAAAAAAAAATTTTAGATCGTTTTTAAGCTATGTAAGCTAACGGTTTATCACATTAGAAATACACAATAAAATATTATACCATCACCAACTATCATATCAATTTGTTCCTTCTCAAGTATGTGCATTAACATAGTGGCTAGATTTAAATTCTTCGGATGTATTTTACGAGCATAATCATGTTCAAGTCTAATGATACATAAGTTTTCGCTTTCAATAACTTTTAGACCATAGTCCTCATAATATTCTCTTCGGTATAAACATCGGTATAAATACAAGTTTCGTATTAATTGTGTTTTGTATTTATTTTCTAAGAAAAAGGTAATCTCAAATTTGTTACTATTGAAATTGAAATTGAGTGTATCAATGTAATTTAATAAATGTATGATCGATCTTCTCTTTTTTAAAATAATAGATTTTCTTTTTTGTTGCTTCATATTTTTAATAATTTTAAAAGCTAAATCTATGACAGCAAAAGATAATATTCCATTGGCTTGATAATAACTATAATCATAATAACCATAACTATAATTATGACATGTAACATAAGAGGATCCAAACATAAAGGTTAATTTATTGTCGTTTAACAAACATTTCATAGAAAAAAATTTAGATTGCTTTTAAGCTATGTAAGCTAACGATAACTTATCAGTGGTGTTTAGATTTTATTTTATAAGCACATACTATAAATGCAAGACTTATACATTGGTCTCTTTAAGGGTAGATCTCTATTTTCCAGACTAATAAAATTTTGGACAAGATCAAATATTAGTCATGCAGGTATAATATTGGAATTGGAGT
>JBMSAU010000166.1:0-2224 GCA_049414625.1 Thermodesulfobacteriaceae bacterium | reverse complement strand
TTCCGAAGATCTATTCAAACAAACAATCACATATTCTATTCCTTTCTCCCTAAAAACTTTTGCCTGATCCAAAAGCAATCTTTCTCCTCCACCAAATTTTACTGGTGAAAGAATAGATAGAATTTTCATGTTTTTTTAAATTCCTTTTTCAGTTGTATTAAGCCAAACTTCAACAGGTAAAGAAAGTCAAACACACATAATAAAAAGCTTAATAATAGAACTTTAGAATTTATTAAATCAGGTTTTAGATAACTAAATGCAGTTAATAAGAACAAAAGCGAAATTTTAGGTAAAGATATTAAAATTATTTTTAAGTTGGGTTTGACTATAAATTTTTCAAATACAGAAATAAAGTGCCATATAAAGCTAAATAATCCAATTGGAACTAAATAAATTGGATGCGGATTAAAAACTAAAGGTGGTAGAACTAAATGTGATGATGCTAGAAAGGGATAAAGAAATTTTCTGGTTTGCTGTTTTAGGTTGTTAACTATTAAAAAAATAACTAAAATTAAAAAGTTTGAAATAAGAAACAAGTAAGGAACTCTATAAGTCAAATAAATTAACAAAATGGAGATGAAAAGAAAAGAAAGAACCCTTATAAGTATAGTTATATTCTTCTTTTTACAAAAAAAACTATTAGGATCTATTCTAATAGATGGTTTCTCTTCTTTTTTTACAGAAACACAGTCGTTTAATATGTATCCTATCTCATATAATGCAACATATCCTAAAAAAGCAAGTAAAAGAATCAGAATATTTTTAATTGAAAATGATGAAACTAATACGCCAAATATAAAAGGAAAAAATAAATGATAATATATATTCCCAATTAAATTGGTAGGGAACCTGACTATAAAATAGTAAAGCGTTGGAATGAATAAATAATTATAGTGTTTAAAAACTGGAATTTTATAAATAACAGGAATATTATGCAAAGCCCAAAATTTAGCCTCTCTGCTATATCTGACAATACCGAAAGAATTGCCAATAGCTTTTGCCAGATCAATATCCGACAAATTGTCAGTATAGAAAAAAGAATTATGAAAATCTATATCTCCTATTTGAGGAAAGATTTCATCTTGTAAAAATTCAAGCTTTTTCCCATCCGATTTTTTTATTAACTTTCCCGTGCATATACTGTCGCTATATTCTATCACAGAACTTAGGTAAAAATTAAATCCTAGATTTTTTGATATTGCTTCTACCACAACATCAAATCCTGAGGACGCCAAAATTAATATAAAGTCTTTTTCTTCTTTAAATTTATTAACCTCTTCATACAAGTATTTATTTAAGAAATTCCTAATAATGTAGACAGCAAACTCTTCAGCGTACCGTTTGAGAACATCTTTCTTAAATCCTTTCAAAAATTTTAAATAAATTTCTCTATCAGTTTTAGATGGAAAGAAAAAAATTAAAAAAGGAAGTAGTAATTTTGTAAAGTATAGAAAAAATAATTTTAAAAATCGTTTTTCCTGTTTTAAAATATATTTAACAAATTCAAAAGAAGTATTTGCTTCTACAAGGCAATGATCCAAATCAAAAATTGCTACCTTTTTCATTTTATTTATACGCTCGCTTGAAAGTATAAAAAATACCCATTCTCCTTCAACTTTCCAACATATCCCAAAGCAGCAGGCAAAAGCGTAGCATTCCTGATTAGTTTAAGAATCATAAGTATGTAAACTTTTCCTTTACTTGGACTAACTTCTGCAAGCTCCTCTACACCACAAACCCTTGCTTTTCTCTCATCTCCAAGCACCATACCCTTTAGCTTTATTTTAAGCTTGTCTAAGTTTCCAAAAAGCTTTTTCTCAAGGTATGGGAAAAGTTCTGTGAAAGGAAAGTCTAATTTATAAACTTCGATGTCTTTATACCCAGCAAAATTCAAAGTTTTTTCAAGGGAGGACTTTGAAAATCTTAAAAAGTGATGTGGTGGATAATCTATATAATTATCCCGAAGAATTTCTATAAACATACCCTCTCTATTTGGCACGCTTCCTGCTATGTATCCTCCTTCTTTCAAAAGCCCTTTTACCATTTCAAGAAATTCCATTGGTTTGTCCTGATGTTCTAAAACCTCAAAAAAAGTAATTACATCAAACTTTAAGTTTTTCTCCTTAGCGTATTCATAGAATTCTTCCAAGCTCATGGCAAAAACGGTGTCAATACCGAGGTTTCTTTTTGCACTCTCTACGGATTTTTTGTCAAAATCTATTCC
>JBMSAU010000165.1:0-2075 GCA_049414625.1 Thermodesulfobacteriaceae bacterium | reverse complement strand
TTGGTTTTGTGGAGATGTTTTTGTTCATATTAATACTAACCTACGGGCTACTTTACGCCTGGAGAAAGGGTGCCCTTGATTGGCAGTTTGAGGAAGAGTATATTGATTAAGACAAATGCAGAGCTCTGAGGCTCTAAACAAAAAGCTTTTTGAAGAGAAAAAGCCCAAGGGCTTGGTCATAAGTGACAGCGAGGAAGTGCTTTTTTACAACGTAGAAGACATAAAAAACAAGGTAATCCAAGGGGACGCCTTTAAGGTGCTTAAAAAAATCCCAGAGGAGTCCTTTGATATGGTTTTCATTGACCCTCCTTACTTTCTACAGCTAAGCAAAAAGGAGTTAAAACGCTGGAATGTAAAGACAACCGTTAATGGTGTTTTGGACGAGTGGGATAAGTTTTCTTCCTTTGAAGAATACGATCGTTTTATTGAAAACCTACTCCTTGAGGTTAAAAGGGTAATGAAGCCCAATGCTACCCTATGGGTCATAGGCACTTACCACAACATTTTCAGAGTAGGAAAAATTATGCAAGATTTGGGCTTTTGGATTTTGAACGATGTAATCTGGGTAAAAACGAACCCTATGCCTAACTGGTTGGGGGTGAGATTTACCAATGCTACCGAGACCCTCATCTGGGCAGTCAAAGACAAAAGCATCAAAAAATACACCTTTAATAGAGAGTACGCCAAAAGCTTTGGCATAGGGAAAGTTGGTGCCAATGTTTGGGTTTTGCCTATATCCCGCAAGAGTGAAAGATTGCTTGATGAGAAGGGGCAAAAGCTTCACTCCACCCAAAAGCCTATAGAACTTTTGAAGAGGGTTATCTTGACTTCCACAAAGGAAGGAGACCTAATCTTAGACCCTATGGCGGGCACAGGGACTACAGGATATGTTGCAAAGGCACTGGGGAGAGATTTCGTGATGATAGAGGTCAATCCAAAATATGTGCAAGGGATAGAAGAGAGGTTTAAGAAGTCCTTAAAGATAACGGACAAGAATGTTATAAACAGGGGTCTCATACAGAACTATATGAAGCTTGAGGAAGATTGATGGATTATCAGGAGTTTGTCCAAGTTTTAAACAAACATATTTTTTATGGCAATAAAAGAGAACTTCTGGTTAGATTGGCGAACAATCCAGAGAGGTTTATAGGTTTATTTAGACCATCAAAGCCTTCTACCAAGATTTTACAGTATTTACTCCAATCTTATGAAATTCGCATGGGTGATGCTTTTGAAGAGATAATAGGTCTGGTTATTCAAGGTCAAGGATACATACTGCTTGATAAAAACATACAGGGTGAGAATAATGAGCTCCTGAGGTTAGACCAATACTTTACTGATGGGAAAAAATATTACTTTATTGAACAAAAGATAAGAGATGACCACGATTCTACCAAAAAGAGAGGACAGATGCAAAACTTTGAGGAAAAGCTTAAAGTTTTACATCGGAAGCATGGCAGTAATTTAGTAGGGATTATGTATTTCATTGATCCTGATTTCTCAAAAAATAAAAACTATTACCAGGAAGAAATACAGACACTTAGAGGTAAATATGAGCAGGTTGAGCTTCATTTGTTCTACGGCAAGCAGCTGTTTGAATATCTTGGAATTGCCGATTTTTGGGATCAAATGCTCAGCTGGTTAAAAAAATGGAAAGAAGATTTACCAGAAATACCAGAGACCAACTTTGATGCTAATCCTTATGAAAGTTTTATGGAGATTAAAGATATAAACATAAGGATTTGGCAGAAGATAATAAGCAATGACAAATTATGGGAAGAGGGTATAATTAAAGCATTATTCAGGACAGGTGATACCTTAAAGCTTATTCAGGAGGAATTTAGCAAGATGGAAGGCAAAGTATATAAACAGCTGGCGGATGATCTAAGGAAAAAGCTTGTAAAATATTACGGAGGTTAAACCATGCCCTGGGCTAAGGAAGAAGATTTTTTGGAGCTGAAGAAAAAGTTTAAAGATTTGCAGATTGAGGTAAAGCCCACCATTACAAACCTTCATATCCCAAAGCATGAACTCATTGAACTTCTCAAGGACCTAAAACAAATGGGCTATAAGCT
>JBMSAU010000164.1:0-20464 GCA_049414625.1 Thermodesulfobacteriaceae bacterium | reverse complement strand
GAATCTCTATATGATTATTCTACAGAGGCTTTGGTTTTTTGTGATAGTATTGAGAGTGAGAAGGAGAGGATAAAGGTCTTATAATATTTTTTGAACAGCCTCAGGGGCAATTTAGAGAACCTGTCAAAAAGACACTTAGCATGAATTCCTGAACATAGCAAGGGCCGTCCTCGGTTTGCGCCTCGGGGGGACCCTTACCTCCTTGTCAGGTAAAGCCCTCCCTCCTTGTCATTTCGAGCGTAGCGAGAAATCTCTCTCCTTGGCAAGGTAACGACCAAAAAGGAGACCCCTCTTTTCGCTCGGGATGTCGATAGAAGACAAGAGAGGGTCTTCTTCCTTGAGCTTGGCAATGGCTGAGCTGATCTTATCCTCATCAGCTTTAGACTCTGGAATAAGGGCAAGATAAAGTATAGGCTCTGGCATCTCTGGCTTGGGAAGGACCTTAGAAAGCGGCTTTGTGGAAAAAGTATCCCCTGTTTGCAAGCCTTCAACCTTGGGAAGGACAATTATATCACCCGCCTTTCCAACCTTTGTTTGCTCTAAGCTGTCTCCTTTTATGGTAAAGATCTGAGTATACTTCTCCTGCTTTCCCTCGGGAAGGAACACGCCCTGGTCTGTAGTGAGTTCACCTTTATAAAGCCGGGCAAAGGAAAGCTTTCCTGCGTAGGGGTCATATAAGGTTTTAAAAACGAAGCCCAAAGGGGTAGCATCTTTTTCTGGTTCGGCATCTTTTCCCGGTGCGCCAACCGATAGAGATAATGAAGAAAGTGAGGAACGTCTAACCCTGTCTGGGAGGAGCCAACGAAAACTGGAGGTACTTTTAGGCTTATCATGTTCTCTCTTAGCCTGTCTAAAATCTCATCTGGGGGAGCTCGCTTGTTTCTAAGTATTTTTCTATGTATTATTTCTATGTATTCGTCCTTTCCTTCTGCTGAAACCTCTAGGAGGTTTTCCCGAAGGGTGGAAATTCTCTGTTCAGAGCCTGAGGGAAGAGTGTCAAGATAGATAACCTTTTGAGCCTTTTGTTTTAAAAGCTTTTTTTTTGGATCAAGTCTACGAAGCTTCCACCTTCAAAACCATAGACCACGAGGGTTTGGATTATCTCGAGCTCATCCTGCAGGTTGCAGATGTTTTGAGCACAGACAGGTTTTTCGTGGTCTACCTTGTTTATAAAGACCATCATGGGAACTCCTTCTTGTTTGGCATACTCAAAAAGCCGTTTTACATGATATTTTATAGGCTGAGTGGAGTCGTAAACAAGGATAGCAAGGTCAGCAACCTTAAGCGCCCACAGGACCTCTCTTACAAAGTTTCATCACCTGGGGTATCAAGAAGATAGAAAGGCATGTTTTGATAATTGAAACGATAAACCCTAAGCTCTGTAGTTGGCTTAAGATTTGTGTTCTTTATCGGCTCTCCAAAGAGCTTGCAAAGACTTTGAGCAAGCTGTGTTTTACCGGCTTGGTTTGACCAAGAAGATCAATAACAATCGGTCTCATGGCACCCTTCTTTTAAGTTATCGCCTTATAACTTTTTAAAAAATCTGGTAAGAGGAAATTAAGAAGATTTAAAGTTTATTTTTTAGAAATCTTTGCTTGGAAAAATTATTTTTTGATTTATCTTCTTTAAATAAAAATTAGCTAAAGGAGAAAATAAAAATTAGCTAAAGGAGGTTGGGCATGGCTAAGGATTTTGAGGGAGCCTGGATTTGTTCCACTACAAACTGCGGTTATATCTATGTTCCCAGTAAGGGGGATAGGAAGGGTAAGATCCCCCCAGGCACTCCATTTGAGGAATTACCTGATGATTGGAGATGCCCTGTTTGCGGCGCAAGTAAAAAAGCTTTCAGACCTATGCATGAAGTTGAGAAGGAAAGTTCATCTTAATCCATTCGATACATAGGTTTTCCACAACAGACAGGATTGGGGGAGTTTTCTGGATACTCCTCCATCCTGTTACATACCATGCATACATAACGAATCTTACGTGTACCGGTGTAGAGATTTGATTTAGCCTTAAGCCCCTCAACATAAAATTGGGCAGACTCGCTTACACCCGGAACAAAATGACCAAGAGGTAGAAGCTTTCTGTTTTCTGTTTCACACATTCCGATAACCTTCCAAAGTTGGTCAAGGTCTTTAATCTCTTCTTGAGTTTCAGGAATAAAATGGACAATGGCTCCGTCAATTTTAATTTTCATAGCCACCTCCTATAAAGCAATGATTTTTATTTTTATAGATTAACAGTTTTTTTAATTTTGTAAATACTTCTATCATATCTCCCAAGGGTCTCAAGGGGTCTCTCGTCTTACGGCTCGGGGTGATATTTCCTTCTGCGCCTTGCCTAGCAATAAAACCTATTAAGCAAATGCTGAGCTTTTGGAAATAGTTTTGTCACAACATTGAACTTCCTTGCTAACTTGGTAGAGTATTGATAAAATTAGAAAAAAAATATTCGGAGGTATATAAGATGATGTATGACACAATTTCGATGATTATCTCCTTGATTATGCTTTTATGTTTTCTTGGTTTTTTTGTCCTTTTTATCTGGGCTTTAGTTGATATATTAAAAAGTGAGTTTACTGGCTACAACAAAATTATCTGGATTTTGCTCGTGTTGTTTCTACCAGCCCTCGGAACCATTCTTTATCTTTTAATCGGCAGAAAGCAAAAGGTTCAAAAATAGAGAAAGAAATTGCGCGAGCATAATCTAAGTTTAGACCAAATCCTAAGCCGTATTGACTACGCTTACCTTAAACCCTACGGCAATGTCAGAGAGTTTCTTGAATTTTTAGAAAGAGCAAGGTCTTTCCCTTTTAGAGCCGTCTGTGTCCCGCCTTGTTTGATAAAGAAAGCAATTGAAGAAAGACTCGATAAAAGGATTGTAGGTGTTCTTGATTTCCCCTTTGCTTACTCTACCACATTGACTAAAATCGCTGCCCTTGAAGAGATGTTAAGCCTCGGTGTAGAAGAAGTGGATATACCGTTAAACATTATTTGGCTAAAATCACAAGAAATCAAGCCCTTGAAAAGGGAGCTTTCTCTCTTTAGAAGGATTGCCGAAGAATGTATCCTAAAAGGCATCATTGAAAGTCCGGTTTTGACCGATGAGGAAATTGAGTTAGCGGTAAAGCTTCTCGCTGAGGCTGGTTTTGATTATGTAAAAACCTCAACCGGCTTCTCAGGGAAAGGGACAAGTTTGGAAGAAGTAAAGAAGATAAAAGAATACGCAAGAGGTCGGATTAAGATTAAAGCTTCGGGAGGAATAAGAACCTTAGACCAAGTCTTAGATTTTCTCTCAGCTGGGGCAGACCTTATCGGCACATCCTACGGGTTTGAAATTGCCTTAGAAGCTTTGAAAGAAATGGAAGAAGGATTAGATTACGCTGAAGCTTATATTGATGGAGCCTGTCTTGGAAATCCTGGACCTGGCGGCTTTGCTGTCATCATCAAAGAGGGGGATGAAGAGACAGTGTTGGTAGGAAGCGAGCCAGAGACTACTAACAACCGCATGGAACTAAAAGCCTTAATATGCGCCCTATCTTACTTTAAGAAACCAAAAAGGATTAAAGTTTACACCGATTCGGAATATCTCTTGAGGGGTGCAGTAGAGTGGCTACCCAAGTGGAAGGCTCAGGGTTTTAAAACCTCGGAAGGAAATCCTGTGAAAAATCGAGACCTTTGGGAAGAGATAGATAGGCTGATGTCCATTCATAAGGTCACCTTTGAAAAGGTAAAGGCTCACTCTGGAGTTTTGTTGAATGAAAAGGCTGACAGACTGGCAAAGGAGCAGGCAAAGAAATGGCAAAAAAAGCCCTTTTAGTTGGCATTACAGGAGCAAGCGGAAGCATCTATGCCCTTAGGTTTTTACAAAAATTGGTAGAAGTGGACCAACCTGTAGAGGTAATTTTTTCTGAGGTTGGTAAAAGGGTGTTTGAATATGAGACTAGCGTTAGCGTTGAGGAAGTTTCAAAGCTTTCAAGAAAGACTTATGAACCCTCGGATTTTTTTTCTCCGCCGGCAAGCGGTTCAAGCCCTTATCTCGGGATGGTTATCATTCCCTGCAGTATGGGGACGCTTTCAGCCATTGCAAACGGAAGCTCCTTAAACCTTATCCATCGTGCAGCAGATGTCATGCTCAAAGAAAAAAAGCCTTTAATCCTTGTTGTTCGAGAAACCCCTCTAAATCTTATTCATCTTGAAAACATGCTAAAGGTAGCAAGGGCTGGCGGAATAATCTATCCAGCCATGCCTTCTTTCTACGCAAAACCCAAAACTCTTGACGAGTTAATTGAGCAGTTTGTTGAACGCTTAGTTCAGTTTCTTTTTGCTAAAGAAAATCCTTATTCTTGGGAAAGATTGCTCAAAGAGAAAGAGTAGGAAGCTTCCAAAGTAGACTAAGCCGCAAGCTATCGGAAAAAGATAGCCATACCTTTGATAAAAGGTTTTAAAATGCAAAGTTTTAACTTCAGCGTGTATAACTTCTTGCGTTTCAAGACCTGAGGAGACTAAGACCTTTCCTAAAGGAGATACAATACCTGAGATTCCTGTGTTTGCCGCTTGAACGACAAAGCGTCTGTTTTCAACAGCTCGTAGTTTTAGCATCTGAAAATGTTGATATGGAGCTGAAGTTTTACCAAACCAGGCATCGTTTGTAGCAACAAAGATGAACTCTCCACCCTGCAGAACGCGTTTTCGAGCAAGCTCACTAAAGGCGCTTTCAAAACATATTAGCGGTGTAATTTCAATCACTCTTTCTTTAAGCTTAATCCTTAAGTTTTTCCCTACCCCAGGCTTTAAAACATCAGACACAACAGAAATCTTCCTTAAAAATGGAAAATACTCTCCCAAGGGAATGTATTCCCCAAAAGGGACAAGCTTCTCCTTGTCATAAATGTCGAAGATGTTTTCTCCATCCCACACAAAAAGGGTGTTGTGAGCCCTTGGTGAGCCGTCAGCAAAGCTTGCTCTGAAGGCTCCAAAAACAAACTGAGGAAAAGAGCTTTTGTTATCTTCGTAAACTCTTATCAAAAAAGAAACAAGCTTTACCGACCATTCCTTTTCATAAGGAAAATAGAAAGGAAAAGCGGTTTCAGGAGTAAAAACAATATCTGGTTTGAAGGGTAAAGACTTCAAAAAAAGTTTTTTGTAGACTTCAAGAGATAACTCTACCTCTTTTCTCTCCTTTAGTTCTTGAGGAATGTTGCCTTGAAGAATCGTAACTCGAAGGGTTCCTTTTTCTTCACGAACTCTCCCTTGCCAGTATTCCTCGGCAAACAACCCGTAGGCAAAAAAGCCTAAGATAAGGATAAGCAGAGGTATAGCCCTTTTAAGGCTCGGGCTTTTAGTTTTTAGTCCCCAAAATTTTTCAAAAAATGGTTCTAAGAGGAGAAAAAGAGTATAGTTTGAGAGAGCTGCCAAAAAAGACAGCCCGTAAACCCCCAAAAGATCAGCTGTCTGAAGAATTAAAGGAAAGTCGGCAAGGGCTTCTCCAAGAAGTCCCCAGGGAAGTCCGGTCAGAAGTTTGCTCCTTGCATACTCAGAACCAACCCAAAGAAGGGCAAAAACTATTCCTTTTAAAAAATTAGCTTCACTAAAAAGCTTAAATCTAACAGATAACAAAAAAAGAAGAAGAAAGTAAAGGCTTAAATAAAAACAAAGTAAAATTAAAAGAAAGATCGAAGCAAAAAGAGGAAGGGGGGAAAATTTATGCAAAGTGTAAACTATCCAGTAAAAAATTATCATAAAATAGGAAAGTCCAAAGATTAGGGAGGAAAACGCAACTTTTCTGAAGGAAAAGCTGTTCTCAGTTATACTTTTTAGGTAGAAGAGAAAAGGAATAAGGGCAAGAAAGGCAAGGAAAGAGAGGTTCCACTTGGGGAGGCTTAAGGCAAGTAAAGTTCCTGAGAGTATAGGGAGCAAATGGTTAAGCTTTAGGCTTAATTTTGACAAGCTTAATCCTTCTTTCATCAGCATCTAAGATTTCTACATCAAAGGTATCAAAAGAAATTTTTGTGCCTGCTTGAGTTATACCTTTATAGTGCTCCATGATAAGACCTGCTAAAGTATGATAATCTCCTTCAGGAAATTTAAAGTTAAAGCATCTTTCAACTACCCTTAGTTTGGTCTTTCCGGGGAGTATAAAACCGTCTTCTTCCGTCTGAGCCACGCATTGTTTTTTCACTAAAAAGACTTCATTGATAATGTCTTTAAGGAGGACAATCCCGATAAACTCTGAGTTTTCATCAATAACAAACACCATTTCTACAGAATTCATTCTCATTTTTTCAAGGCTAGACATAACGGAAAGGCTTTTGGGTAAGGTTAAAGCTGGTCTAACATAGCTAAACCAACTAAATTCTTCCAAGTTAATACCTCTAACCAAATCTTTTAAAGATACATAACCTAAGTAATTTTCTTCAGTTCCTGAATAAACGGGGAAGTAATGATGAGGGTTCATGGCAAGGATGTTTTTTACCTCTTGCCAAGTCATACCTTGTTCAAACCAAACTATATCGGGTCTTGCTAATAGAAAATCTCCAAGCTTCAATTCTTTAAGATTGATGATGTTTAACAGAAGCTCTTCTTCTATAGAGGTTATAGCCTCTTCTTCTTTTAAATCTTCAAGAAACTCTTGAAAATCCTCTTTTATCTCTTCAATTCCCTTTTTCCTGCGAAGCAAAGCCTTAAGATGCTGAAATATCTCGGAAATTTCTTTCATGGATGTAAATTATTAGCTAATCGTTAACATTTTTTACCGAAGCCCGTTCAAAAGGTGAAAGTTCCGTGAAAAATTTTAGGCATAAAAGGAGTAATTTCTTTCAAGAAAATCCACGTAGTTTTTTATAGCCTCTTCGAGCTCTGTCATAGGTTTCTCATAGCCTACCTTTCTAAGTTTGCTAATGTCTGCTTGAGTAAAATATTGGTATTGTTTTTTAAGCTTTTCAGGCATGTCTATGTATTCAATCTGAGGAGGTAGCCCTAATGCTGAAAAGACGGCAAGCACTAAATCCCTGAAAGACCTTGCTTTGCCAGTTCCTACATTGAAAAGTCCGTTAATTTCCGGATGGTCAAGGAAAAACAGTGTTGCTGAAACTGCATCCTTCACATAAATAAAATCTCTTAGCTGTCCTCCGTCTGGATAGTCAGGATGATAGGATTTGAAAAGTTTTACCCTTCCGGTTTGTTTAATTTGTTCATAAGCCTTTAAGGCTACGCTTCTCATCTCACCTTTATGAAATTCATATTCACCAAAGACATTAAAATACTTCAGTCCTACTATCTTGTCGAGGTATCCATTAGAATAAGCCCAAAGGTCAAAGAGTTGCTTGGAAAAACCATAGGGGTTTAAGGGCTTAAGCAGAGGTATGAGCTCATGATCATCCGAAAAACCAAGCGAGCCGTCTCCATAGGTTGCCGCAGATGAGGCATAGATAAACCTTATGCCATGGGCAAGGGAAAATAAGGCAAGCTCCTTAGTGTAGAGAAAGTTAACTCTATAGAGGTAGTTTAAATCTTTGACTGTGGTGTCAGAACAAGCTCCAAGATGGATTATAGCTTTCACTTCAGAAAATTGTCCCTTTTGAATAGCAGAAAGAAAGTCATCCCTGTCAAGATAGTCTAAAAACTTTACACCAAGGAGGTTTTTCCATTTTTGCGGGTTATTACCTAAATGGTCAACTATGACGATCCTTTCCTCCCCAAGCTCGTTTAAAGCTCTAACAAGGTTTGTTCCGATAAACCCAGCTCCGCCCGTTACAACTATCTTAGTTTTTTTCATTTTAGCCTCCCGCTTTATGTTTAATCTCTAAAGGTTAAGAAAAATGTATAGCATGATCTCTGATATCACGGCTATTCTTCCTCCCACAGCATGATCTGCATAAACCCACATAAAAATTTCAGGTCCTATAGTTGCGTTGGTTACATCCCATCGAATCTTGGCAAAGAGAACGTTTGAATCCGTTGCGCTTCCACCAACGAAGGCTCCTGTTAAACCGATGAAAGGAACGGCAAGAGGAAATGCGTTCGCCAAAGCTTTAGCTAAAGTAGTAGCAATGATAAGGTACATGTTAACCTGCATAAAATACGGTGAAGGCACAGGCTTTCCGTTCACCACCTCCATTCCAGACCAGGCCATGATAAAAGCTACCACAAAAAAGAGGGAGTAAGCAAAGAAAGGACCCGAAATTTGCGCAACCCAAAAGTTTTAATGCATTCTTAAAATTTTCAGAGGTAGGTTTAAGAATGGGTATAGAAAGGAGGCTTACTACCATAATCTAAAACCATAGGTTGGAGCAAAAAGGACACATACCCCCATCCTACAAGTGCAGCGAAGATTCCTGAACGATAAAAGACAACCATGCCTATTAAAAACACGAAAATTGGAAGTATAGCGAGAATGAAATCCATAGCTCACTTCCTTTCATTTTTTAAAGAAGGCTATGAACAATTATACCCAATTTTTAAAAGTTAAAAAGTTCATACTATAAAGGACTTTAACCTAAAATAGTTGTTATCAAAAACTAAAATTCTTTAAAAAACACTGGGGCTGTTCAAAAATTTTAATTAAGGATTAAATTATTAAACTATGAGGAGAAGTGTTTTGACTTTGAAGCATTTATATAGTTTTGTAAAGTTATATAGTTTTGTAAAGTCCTATTTTCAGAGGATTGAAAACATAGAACCTGTTAAGAGGCGTGGGAGGCCTAAAATTTTTGAGGACGCTCTTATTGTTACTCTATGGTTATATCAAACACTTTATAAACTTTCCTACAGAGAAGTGCTTGAGATTGCTAAACATGAAGGTTTTCATGTGCCAGTTCTTGGTGATTATCATTATAGGGTTAAAAAACTTGATGAAGAGCTTTTAAAGAAAATTTTGGATGAAAGTACTAAACATTTTTTTCGGGCAAAATGGGATTTTAAGTATTTAATAGTTGATGGGACTGGATTTGGTTTTGGGAGTAAATATATCCTCAATTGGATGAGAGGTACTCAAGTGAGGGAGGTTAGTTCTCATGTGAGATTGGTAAGTTTAGTGGCAGTGGATGAGAAAGGGAGGGCTATAATTCTTGGATGTGAGGTAGGGGGACCTTACGCTTCAGAAGTGAATATGTTAAGGGAAATTCTTGATAGGTTAGAGGAACTTCCGAGAGGTCCTTTTATAGCTGATAAAGGGTACGATGCGGTGGATGTAATAGAGAGAGTTATGAAGTTTGGATGTGAACCGGCGATAGGGATGAAACAGAGTTGGAGGATGAGGATAAGGAATTGGTTAAGGAGGATGAGTTTTGAGAATTGGGAGAGGTATAGGAAGAGGAGATATAGGATAGAAGGGGTATTTGGTTCGATGAAGTTGAAGGTAGGTTCAAGTTTTACTTTGATAAGAGAGGATTTAGCTAAGAAGATGGCAATTGCCTGTGCAATTCTTTGGAATCTCTATATGATTATTCTGCAGAGGCTTTGGTTTTTTGTGATAGTATTGAGAGTGAGAAGGAGGGGATAAAAGGTCTTATAATATTTTTTGAACAGCCCCGGCTACTCTATAGCCAAAATTTTCTTCTTGATTTATAATTAATTTTGATGAAGTTTCTTGAAACCTTTGATGTCATCGTTATTGGCGGTGGTCACGCTGGGATTGAGGCTTGTTTAGCCTCTGCTCGTCTTGGATGTAAGACCCTTCTTTTAACTATCAACCTTGAGAGAATTGGGGCGATGAGTTGTAATCCGTCTATAGGGGGGATAGGGAAGGGGCATTTAGTCAAGGAGATAGATGCCCTTGGCGGTGAGATGGCTCTTGCCATTGATGAGACGGGCATTCAATTTAAAAAGCTAAACACGAAAAAAGGTCCTGCTGTTCGAGCAACGAGAGCTCAGGCAGACAGGTTCAAGTATCAGGAAAGGATGAAGCGTGTGCTCGAAAGAGTTGAAAATCTCTACATAAGGCAAGCCTCTGTTTCTTCTCTAATTGTCAAAGACGGAAGGGTTTACGGTGTTAGAACGCGAACGGGTGAGGAGTATGGGGCAAAGGCTGTAGTCATAGCTACAGGAACCTTTCTCAACGGGCTTATCCACATCGGGCTTGAAAGCTTCCCAGCAGGAAGGCTTGGGGACCCTCCTTCAAACAGGCTTGCCGAAAACTTAAAAGAGCTAGGTTTTAAGATGGGAAGGTTCAAAACTGGGACTTGTCCTCGGCTTGATGGAAGGACGATAGATTATTCAAGGCTTGAAATTCAATGGGGTGATTATCCTCCACCTCTCTTTTCTTTCAAAAATAGGGGTAAAAGACCACCTCTTCCCCAAGTTCCTTGCTTCATTACTTATACCACTGAGAAAACTCATGAAATCATCCGAAAGTCTTTAGATAGATCACCCCTTTTTACCGGTAGAATAAAGTCAAGAGGGGTAAGATATTGCCCTTCAATTGAAGACAAGGTCTTTCGTTTCCCCGATAAGGAGAGGCATCAGGTTTTCCTTGAGCCAGAGGGATTAGACACTGT
The DNA here is from genome assembly GCA_049414625.1 of Thermodesulfobacteriaceae bacterium. Lineage (GTDB taxonomy): Bacteria > Desulfobacterota > Thermodesulfobacteria > Thermodesulfobacteriales > Thermodesulfobacteriaceae > WYEG01. The sequence goes on along the minus strand of JBMSAU010000164.1, from coordinate 9,966 downwards.
TGAAGTTTATCCAAACGGCATAAGCAACAGTTTACCCGTTGATGTTCAGATTGAGCTTGTTCGAAGCATCCCTGGTTTAGAAAAAGCGGTTATTCTTAGACCAGGGTATGGTATTGAGTACGACTTTGTTTTCCCAGACCAACTAAAACATACTTTAGAAACCAAGCTCATCAATGGGCTTTTTTTAGCAGGACAGATAAACGGAACGACAGGCTATGAAGAGGCGGCAGCTCAGGGTATAGTTGCTGGAATAAACGCTGCTCTCTTAGCTAAGGAAGAAGAACCCTTGATCATCGACCGTTCCCAAGCTTACATCGGGGTCTTAATCGACGACCTTGTTACCAAAGGAACGGATGAGCCATACAGGATGTTCACCTCGAGAGCGGAGTATCGTTTGCTTTTAAGGGAGGGGAACGCAGACTTTAGATTAACTCCCATAGGAAGGAAAATAGGACTTGTGGATGATGAACGCTGGGAGCTCTATCTTCAGAGGAAAAGGCAATTTGACTTAGCAATGAAAGTGATAAATGAAACTAAAATTAGTGCAGATAGAATTAACCCTTATCTTGAAAGTAAAGGCTCAACTCCAATCACTGGTAGCCAGAGGATAGTTGAACTTTTACGCAGACCTGAGGTTGAGTTTAACTTTTTTAAAGAGTTCGTAGAAGAATTAAAAAACATTTCTGATGATATCTTAGAGGAGGTTGAAGTTGAGATAAAGTATAGCGGATATATTGAGCGCCAACTTAAAGAGGTTGAGAAGTTTAAAAAGCTTGAAACCCTTGCCTTACCCGAAGACCTAGATTATTCTCAAGTTGCTGGCTTATCAAAAGAAATGGTGGAAAAGTTTAGCAGAATTAGACCAAAATCCTTGGGACAAGCTATGAGGATTCCAGGGGTAACGCCTGCTGCTATCTCAGCACTTCAGGTCCATTTAAAAAAGATTGGCTACCGGATAAGCTATGAGCCTTAAAGACACCCTTGCTTATACCTATTTAAAAAACACAAATCTTACCCTTCGAAGCATTTTTAAAAGAGAAAAAGATATTGCTCCCTCCGCTCCTTTTAAAGAATATCCGAATGCCCCTCGAGTTAAGTTAGAGATAGAAGATTTTCCTAAAACACCAAGCTTATTTCAAATCTTTGCTGAAAGAAGAAGTAAAAGAAACTATCGCCGGCTTGAGATTAGCAAAAAAGAGATTTCTCTTCTTTGTTTTGCTACCCAAGGTGTTACTGCTATTGCAGGAAGTTATCTTTTAAGGACTGCTCCCTCAGCAGGAGCCCTCTATCCTATCGAAACCTATCTTGCCGTTAATTTTTCCTCTGAGATTGCTCCCGGATTATACCACCTTAACATTAAAGAATTTTCCCTTGAGAGGTTAGCTGAAGGCTACTTTGGGGAAATATTAAAAGAAATCGCTCTTGGTCAAGCCTTTTTAGCTACGGCAAGCGTGGTGTTTATTTGGTCAGCTGTCTTAAGGAGAACTATGTCTAAATACGGAGAAAGGGGTTTAAGGTATATATTCCTTGATTGCGGTCATATCTGTCAAAACCTACTTCTTGCTTGCACTGCCCTTGGGTTAAAAGCTTGTCCAGTTGGAGCTTTCTTTGACGAAGACCTAAACGACCTTCTTCACCTCGACGGCGAAGAAGAAACAGTTATTTATCTCGCAACTGTTGGAAAATAAGGACCATACCTTCATGGCTTGCCTTTTTGAAAAAAGCGTTTATAATATTGGGGATATTTGCTATAGAAAAATGTATCGTTTGAAAAACTACGAAAGAGAAAATAAATTTTTAAACATAGATAAAAATTAACTATAATCTAAGAAAATTCCCCTGATTTAACCTTTGAAAAAATTTTTGTTATTTAGAAAATTTTTTTTTGTCGATAAGATTTTTTATATTAAACCTTAAAAAGGGGTGAGTTGAGGTAATGGCAAACAAGGAGTTGCAGGAGAAGATCGTTGAGCTCGGCAAATCCGGACGTTTAACCTATGACCTTTTAAATCAGATGTTGCCTGAGGACTATAACGACCCTGATAAGATGGAGGAGATCTTTGACCTTCTTGAGAGCCATGGTATTGAGCTAAAGGAGCTCGACCCATACGAAAGAGAAGAATACATTGAAAAACGCGTCCAGGACAAAATAAAGGAGCTTACTACTTATTCTGAAGGTGTTTTGGAGGAGGAAGAGGAGGGGTTTGCTGAACCTGGTAGTGAGGAACTTCTCTCCATTTATCTTAAGGAGATGGGGAAGTATGAACTTTTAACGCCTGAAAGGGAAGAGGAGCTCTCAAGGCAGATAAGAGGTGGGTTTGAAACTATTGTTACCTTAATACTTCAAAGCAAGATTAACCTTCCAGAGGTCGTTGAAGCGAAAAGACAGATTGAGGAATGGAAAAAAAGAGACCCAAATCTTAAACCAAAGAAGAGCTATGTAAACTACTTTGAAAGGCTTGTAGAAACCTGTTTGTCAAAGTATGAAAAAAACAAACAGGTGCGCACGCTGTGCGAAAAGATAAAGAAGTGCATAGACCAGATCGAGAGGGCAAAGGATGAGATGGTCAAGGCTAACCTTCGTCTCGTCGTCTCTATCGCTAAAAAATACACTAAACAAGGTTTACCCCTTGCGGACCTTATTCAAGAGGGGAACCTTGGTTTAATGAGGGCAGTCTATAGGTTTGACTATCGAAAGGGAAATAAGTTTAGCACCTATGCCTCTTGGTGGATTAGGCAAAGCATAACGAGGGCTATTCTTGATAAGACGCGCACTATAAGATTACCTGTCCATTTTCTAGAGTTAAGAAACTATGTCTTTAAAACCTTCTATGAGATGACGAAAGAACTTGGGAGAGAGCCAACTCCAGAGGAACTTTCAGAAAGAACCGGTGTCCCTTACGAGAAGATCCTTTCTATCTTTGAAACTGCGAAAGACCCTATCTCTTTAGAAACTCCCATTGGAGACGAAGAAAGCACCCTTGGTAATTTTATAGAGAACAAAAAGAGCCCCTCTTCTTACGAAGTCACAAGAAAAAGAGATGTGTCGGAGAAGATAAAGAAATTTCTCTCAACCCTTTCTCCAAGAGAGGAAAAAATAATTCGTATGAGGTTTGGTCTCGGCGAGTATGAAGTCTATACTTTAGAAGAAATTGGTAGCATCTTTAAAGTTAGTAGAGAAAGAATTAGACAGATAGAGAAAAAAGCCTTAGCCAAGATGAGACAGCTGGCTCAAAAAGAAGGGTTTGAGTTAAAAGAATAAGGCGTGAGAGAGATTTCTACTCGCAAGTCCCTCCTTAAGCGTAAGTCGCGGGAACTTCATTAAGTTAACATAGGGGCGAGAGGTGTTTGCACCTTACAAATTCTCCAATTAACTTTTTTGCAGGGATTAGCACCCTTTCAATGTGACATTTCAAAATAAAGTTTTTTGTTTAGCTTTGAGTTTAGGTTTTTCTAAAATTTTAATCGGAAAGTTTAAAAAGAAATGAGAAGTTTGCTCAAAGCTTCTTCCGTAGGCTCTTCTCCCCTTTTGAACAAAGAAGTAAAATTTTTCCTTAGCTCTAGTTATAGCGACAAACACAGTTCTTTTTTCTTCGTCTAAATTAAAATCTTTAAAGATGGTTAAAGGTATGAGGCCTTCTTCTGCTCCAATTAAGATTACAATCTTTGCTTCAAGCCCTTTGCTTGCGTGAATAGTCATAAGCTTAATTCCCTGCCTTGTGGGTAGAACTAAATCGGCTTCTTTAAAGTTTGAAAGATAGGTTAAAAACTTTTCCTTATCTCTCTCAAATAGCTCATACAAATTAAGTAGATAGCTTTTCAACTCAGGGGAAACTTCAGAAAGGGCTTGCTCAACGGAAAGATGTTGAACTCTTGGGGACTGCAGAAATTGGGAAAGTTCTTGATAAAATTCTCTTGCTTCCTCCTCAGGAAGGCTTACAGGAAAGCCCTCTTGAAGGAGCCATTCTTTCACAGGAACTAAAAGAACTCTTAAACGAGAAAGGATAAAGATATCATCAGGTGAGACTTGATTTATTTGGGCAGACTCAAGAGTTAACCCCCCAAGGTTTTCTTTGATTATTTTTGAAAGCTTTTCCTTTTCCTGAAATTCATCATAACTTAAAAAACCTAAAACCTCACCTCCTGAGGCGGTGCTTCTTAACCTTGGTGAGGACCAAGGGGAGGCTTTGAAATTTTCGGCAAAGTTTAGAATGGCTTCCCGACAGCGAAAACTTTGGGTAAGATAGCAAATCTTAAGGGCAGGCTTAGCCTTTTCTAAAAATTTTTTTAGCTTTTCTGGATTTGCTCCTCTAAAGCCGTAAATAGATTGGTTTGGGTCGCCAAAAAACACCCAGGTTGCGGGTGTGAGCCTCTCTAAAAGAGGAAAAAGGTCTTGGGCGAGGTCCTGAAATTCATCCACGATAACATAGAAGCCTTTAAAGTTAAAGCCTTCAAGCATGCTTGCCTTATAAACCAAAAAATCAAAATCATAAAGCCCATTCTTTTCAAGATAGTCATAGTAAATTCTTTTTAGTTCATCCTTTGACAGTGGGTCTTTTACTCCTGGAAAGAGTTTTTTTAATATCTCGTCTCTTTCCTTTTCTGAAATAACGGTGGGGGGCTTCCCATTCTTATCCCTTATCAAGTCGTAGGCTAAACCATGGAAGGTATCAACCTTTACCCCTTTTAAGCCGAGTTCTTTAAGCCTCTTTTTTAGTTCCAAGCTTACCTTAACAGAAAAGGTTAAAAGATAGATTTTTTCGGGGGGAACGCCATCTTCAAGAAGCCTTACCACCTTAGACACAAGCGTTCTTGTTTTACCGCTTCCGGGGCCAGCAATGACCAAAAGGTCTCCCGGAGTAGATAGGACAAGCTTCTGTTCTTCAGATAAAGAATTAAACATCTTGCATACCCTCTAAGATTTTAAAACATTCAGCCACAAAATAGATTGAGCCAGAGATCACTATGCCTGAGAAGGGGCTAACAAGGGCTCTTTCTAAGGCAAGCTTTGGATTTTCAAAAAAGCTTACTTTGTTCTTTTTTGATAGCCTCTCTTGCCATTCTGAAATTGTGACGACTCGTCTCGGAGATAGAAACTCGCAGATAAAAACCTCATCAAAAAGGTCCTCAAGGATTTCAAAGAGCCTGTGGAAAGGTTTGGTGCCATCTTCGTTCGTAGCTCCAAGAAGTAAGAGCTTGTAATTTTCCTCTCCTTCGACTAAGAGATTTTCTCTTAAAGCTAAAGCTCCCTCTTCGTTGTGAGCGCAGTCAAAAAGAAAATCCTTTCCGAAAAACCTTTGTTTTTGGTATCTTAAAGGCCAGATAACATTTTGTAAAGCGTCTTTAATCTTTTCTTCGTTCCAAGGCAAAATACCTTTATCAGAAAGTATTTCTGTAGCTTTTAAAGCTGAACCAAGGTTATAACCTTGATAATAGCCCTTAAGATTAAGCAGAATCCCTTCAACTTTATTTTTTCCTAAATATGTCCAGAAGCTTCCACAGGGGATAGTTTTGAAATCTCTGTCCCAAAGGTAAGTCGGTGAGTTTAGCCTTTTTGCTCTATCGAGGATGACCTGCATTGCTTGCTCTTTCATTCTCCCCACAACAACCGGTCTTTCCCTTTTGATAATGCCAGCTTTCTCAAAGGCAATCTTCTCTATAGTATTGCCTAAATACTTCATGTGGTCAAAGCCGATGGAGGTAATAATCGAGACTTCTGGTTTTATCACATTTGTCGCATCAAGCCTTCCACCCATCCCGCACTCTATGATAGCTATATCAACTTTTTCCTCAGCAAAGATAAAAAAGGCAAGAGCGGTTGTTAACTCAAAGTAGGTTGCTGGAAGGCTCCCTAAGGTTTTCTTTAATACCTTTAAACTTTCTAGAAGTTTCTCGTCAGAGATAGGCTGTTTGTTAATTCGGAACCTTTCGTTCAGTTTAAAAAGATGTGGAGAGGTGTAAAGACCAACCTTTAAACTAAGGGCATGAGCAATGCTTTCAAGCATGGCTGAGGTGGACCCTTTGCCGTTTGTCCCAGCAATATGAACTGTTAGATACTTCTTTTGGGGGTTGTCAAGCTTAGTAAGCAACCTTTGAATTCGGTATAGACCCGGTTTTATTCCATGAAATTCAAAGGTTGAAAGCCATTTTAAGTAAAAATTAAGTTCTTCCATGGGTTATGCTTAGAACAACGAGGACTGCATAACCAACATAAGATAATCCAGAAAGGAGAAGGAGAGGAATTGGGAGACGTTTATAACGGGAGACATAACTCCAATATACAAAGATCAAGCCTATAGCAATTATGGCAGAAAGCAAACCTAAACCCTCAATCTTCCAAGAAGTAAAGATAAGCCCTACGGAAACCGGAAACGTGGACTGAAAGACCATAGCTCCGCTGATATTCCCCAAGGCTAGGACATCTCTTTTTTTTAAGGACCAGAGGAAGCTATTAAACTTTTCCGGAAGCTCTGTGGCAACAGGAGCAATGAGGAGAGAAAAAAGAAGGAGGTCAAAACCGAATTTAATAGAAATCTTTTCCACAGCTTCAACAAACATATGGGCACCCTTTACCATGAGAAGAACAGCGATTACAGCCTGAATAAGGCTTAATAACTTTTCAGCATTTTCTCCAACCTTAAAGGAAAGCTTCTTAAAGATTCTTGATAGATAAAGGTCTTCATGAGCTTCTACTTCAAGACTATCTGCTCTGAAGGTCTGATAGATATAGCCTGCATAAAGTAAAATTAATAGAAAAGCAAGGATATAATGCACGGGTTTATTATCGGGAAAGAGCACTCCTCCTGCTATAGCTAAACTGTAGCTTAAGAGAAAGAAGGAAAAATCCCTTCTAAAGGTTTTTTCTTCGATATAGATTTCGAAATCTCTTTTTCTTTGTAAAAAGCTTATCAAGGCTCCAAGCCCAACCATGCACATTCCAATGGTAGCTAGCATAAAAGGAGCACCAAGGATCGCTCCCAATCCTATTTGGTCCCCACTCTCACCTTTATATAGGAGAATAGCTACAAAGGGGATTATGGTTTCAGGAAGGGCTGTCCCGACAGCAGCAAGGAGGCTTCCAACTACGGCCTGCGAAAGGGATAACCTTTCTCCAAAGACCTCAACGCCGTTGGTAAACATTTCAGCGCAGACTAAGATAACAAAAAGGCTTAAAATTAAGCTTACATATTCCATTTTTAGGCTTTCACCACGCAGACAGGAACTTTGGATGTTCGAAGAATGTGCTTAGAAAAGGAACCAAGCCCTTGGATAAGCGTTTCTTCCTTTCTTCCCATGAAAATCACCTCAAATCTCTAGTTAACCATCCTATCAAGGTCCTGAAGCTTATCTATCTTAAGGACAACGATGTCTTCAAGGATTTTGTCTGGTTGGGTAAGCTCTCTTTCAATATTTTTTGTAATCGACCTCTCTATTGTTTCATGAAGGGTAATTTCATTAACTCTTGCCAGATGTTTAGTGAAATAAAAACTTAACACCGTCAACTTGGCCTTTGTTTTGATTGCCCAATCAGCCGCCAACTTTAAAGCTAAAGTCGCATCCTGTGATTGGTCAAAAAAACAAAGGATCCTTTTGAGTTTTGTGAGGGGGTTTTCTTTTACAGCTAAAAAGGGAAGCTCAAGCCTTTCTAAGAGCTTTTCAGCTAAGGGAACTGTAAAAAGATGAGGTTTGTATCCTATGATCAGAAGCTCAGGGGAGAGAGTGTGCAAAACCCGTTCAAGGTTTGACCATCTATCCCCAAAAGTTAAAGTCTTTTCAACCTTTTCTTTGTTAAAATTAGCGCTCTCTATAAGTCTATTGAGGTCCTCCTCGACCTTTTTGAACTCAAACTTTAAGTATGGTAGAACATAAACTGGTGCGGTTAAAGCCTCCTCGATAACATGGAAAAGGATTAATTTGTTTTCTTGATAGATATGTGTTAGTAAAAATTTAGAAGTTTCGATTACAGCATAGGCTAATTCATCAAAATCAAGGACAAGAACCAAGGGTTTGGGCATAGAGCTCGTTTATCGTTTCCAGTAGACTCTAACGAGTTTATCCCCTTTTGACCAACGGAATTCAAGGTCACCCTTATAGGCTTTATAAAGGGCTCTTCCAAGTCTTTGAGCTAAGTGGTCGGTGGTGGTTTCAATGATGGTAGTTTCGCCGTCATCTACGATGTTGATTATCTGGTGAAGTGGATTTAGACCGCGCGCCTTCTCCACCTCGTTGTTAATAAGCCTCATGATATCATCACGATGGGTTTTCCAGAATTCACCCGAGATGTAAAGATACCCCATGGCATAGCTTTCGAGTGCCTTTCTACAACCTGGGCAAAGGAGTTTAGGGACGTTTTCTGCCTCTAAGAGCTCCTCTGCTAACTCTTCATCCATAAACCATCTTTTGTCTTTAAAAACTGATTTACAGCGTGGACAAACTGCCTCTCCTGCTGGTGCTTCCTTCATTGCGTAAGGATCTTCCGTGGTCTCAAACTCCCAGGTATGCCTAATCCACTTATCCCCCTTTTTTGGCATTTAAGCCCCCCAATAGTAAGGTCTAGTTTTTGCTATTTTAAACAGAAATTAAAGGGTTGTCAAAAATCGTTATCCTCCTTTTTGTCACAAGAGACCTTCCTTTAGATTATCTAGAAACTTCTTTTTCGTCACTTTAAGAATAAGGGATGCCTCGCTTAGCTCGATAGGACATGGTGGGGGATGTCGCCCCGAGCCTTCTTTCTTGTCGCCTGTGGCGTAAGCTAATGGTTCCCAAGGGACTTTTCGTTATGCTCGATACTCTACTGCGCTTTAACATCACATTTTAAAGTTTGGTTCTCAAAGGTGCAGACTGCTTGATAGAGGTTGATGTTTTCTATCTTTCCGATAATAGTTCCGTTTACTACGTGACCTGATTGACTGCAGGTAAGCGTTCCGTTGAAAATAATGGTATAGTTTCCAGGAGGGGTTTGGGTGTTGTAGTGGCAAAAGTTTCTTGCCGTGCTACAGGTTGAGAGGTCAATAGTTTCGTTTGATTCCCCTCGGTATTCGGCACAGAGGCTTGCAAGCCCAAGGGCGCATCCTCTCACGCTTGGCAAGGCATAGCTTGCGACCACGGCTTTCTGACGAAATTTTTGATAGTTTGCTATGGCTAAGCTTGCAAGAACCGCGATGATGCCGATAACGATCATCAACTCAAGAAGGGTAAAACCTTTAGAAGAAGAATAAGGCATAAACATAAAGGGGGCGGAACCCCCCTAATCATTATATTATGTCCTTCCTTCTACGGTGCATTTCATGTTTCCTTGGGCATCAAAAGTGCATTTTGCTCGATAGTCGTTAACTGTATCTAAAGTGCCGGTTACTTCTCCACTAATGACCGCTCCTTGGTCATTACAAGCTAATCCTGAAGCTGCTAAAGTTACAGTTCCACCTGGTGTTGATGTACCATTACAATTAGGGAAGGTTGGGTTATTAGTAACGGATGATATAGTGGCATTAGGATATTCAATGCAATGACGTACTATATCCATAGCACAACCTCTTACAACAGGTAAAGCATAGCTTGATACCTTTGCCTTCCTCTGATACTTCAGATACTGGGGGATAGCGATGCTAGCAAGGATGGCAATGATAGCGATAACAATCATCAACTCAACCAAAGTAAAACCGGACGACCTACCTGCTAACCTCCTCATATCGCACCTCCTCTTTTTTTTATATTACTATAGGACAAATTTTAAAAAAGTCAAGGGGCAATTGGGGCTGTTCAAAAATTTTAATTAAGGATTAAATTATTAAACTATGAGGAGAAGTGTTTTGACTTTGAAGCATTTATATAGTTTTGTAAAGTCCTATTTTCAGAGGATTGAAAACATAGAACCTGTGAAGAGGCGTGGTAGGCCTAAAATTTTTGAGGACGCGCTTATTGTTGCTCTATGGTTATATCAAACACTTTATAAACTTTCCTACAGAG
>JBMSAU010000163.1:0-3291 GCA_049414625.1 Thermodesulfobacteriaceae bacterium | reverse complement strand
TCCTTAAACGCTCGGAGCCCTTCGTTTGAGTTTTAGAATGGTTAGCGTTAAACCTTCTTCCATTGAGCAGGTATTTGGTAAAAAAGGAAAATGAAGATACAGGCATTGTCTGGGACAGGAGAATAAGGGTAGAAGAGCTTAAAAATTATGTTAAAGAAGTTTGTTGCGTTCTCGGGGATGCGTTTGGAGATAAAGGAGAAACTGGGAGAAGCTTATGAGGCGGGTAATCAGATACGCATTGTAGTTGCGGGTATATCAAAATAAGTACTGTTATAATAAATGTTGGAGGTAGGGCATGTCCATAGAAAAGCATAGGGAAAACGAAGAAAGGCTTCTCAACGAGGTCTTTAATTTAGACTTCTACTATGAGTTTGTAGATGAATATACAGATAAGCACCCAAACAATGTCTCAAAGCGGATGCCAGATTTCTACCTAAGGTCAAAGAAAGAAGGACTTCCAGACCTTGCGATTGAGGTAAAGACAGAGCGAAGAGATTATGACCGTCCAGTGGGTTATAAAACATTAGGTGGAATTCAAAAAGAAACACAATTTCCGATTATGGAACATAGTTTATCAATTAAGAACTTGCGTATTGTCGTAAAATTGAAGACACCTTTTTATTTAAATCTACCTCCTGAAAAGGTGAAGAAATATTGGGATGGTCTGAAAGAAGAGCTTGATAAATACGAAGAAAAGTGGGAATATATTTTAGATAGGATAAGTGATATTGAAAAGATCCTTGAAAACGAAGATCAGGAGAAATATGTAGAAGATTTGTCGTATCAAAAGAGGGAACAGTTGAAGGAAATTATTGAGGATATAAAAAGGCAAGATGAAAGATTCTTAATAAGCCTCGACACTTATACTTATTATATCTATTCATGCTTGGATGAAAGTGAAGAAGAATGTCTGGACAAGATTAGAGATGCTAAAACTGCCATACAAAGTAGCAAAGAAGAAGGGCTTAAACGGCGTATAAAAGATTTCCTTCAGAAATACTTTTATGAAAAGCAAATTGAAGATTTTAATAAAAAACTAACAAAACGAAAAAAACGTATAGTAAGACTAAAACGACGTATGGAAGATTTTAATGAAGATTACCTTTTTGAACAACTTGATGTAAGGCTCCCGAGAATAAAGCGAGTAAATGTATCTGAAGAAAGTTCAGAGAATGGCTTTATTTTTACCGTTAGTTTTCTTCTCCCTTGGGAGAAGGAAGATATAAGGACTCACATAGAAAAGATTGAAGAGTATGTTGAAGAAAGCAAGTGTAAATTTGATAACCTGAGAAAAGTAAAATCTGATAAATTAGATAAAAGTCCTCATTTGGAACTTTTGCTTGTTAAAGGGCTATTAGTTGCATATGATCGTTTTAATTCTCTCATTGAAGAGATTGAGAAGGAGCTTGACAAGAAGGGCTACGATTACTTGATGGTTTTTGAAGAACAAAGAGAGCTTTCAGATGGTAGTTGGAATGGTGATTATTACCTAATAATCCGTATGAACGGGGATATAGGGGGTTCTGTGGAAGATGATTGGAAGGCACAAATGAGAAGGATTATCAAATTGAAGATACATGAAAAGCCAGATTATTCCATAGCAAAGGCCTTAGATAATCCAGAAAAATTTGCAGAAGAGGTGGATAAACTTATAGAGGCTTATCCTTTATATCTGGAGCGTTTAATTGGCGACTTGCGTGCATCATTAAAAAAGTGTATTTCGGAAAAGGCTTTAAAGTTGATTAAAGAAATCGTCAAAAGGAGTACTAGAAAAGATATGCTGCTTGAAATAGCAAAATTATTAATAGATGCTTTTGAAGAGAATTTAATTCCTGTTGATTACAAAGATGAGCTTTGGGAAGTTATAGATGGGATTTTAAATAAATTGGATAAGTTGGAAATTGAAGAGAGAATAAGACTAAGAGACATAGTTAATGACAAATATAACGTTACTATTTTTAACACTGTAGAAGGCGTAGCAATAGCCAGCTTGATCCTTTATACTAGTTGGCTTAAGGAAAACAATAAAATAAAAGACCTTAATAGTATTCCGGAAGTTAAGGGTAAGCTTGAGTTTTATTTGAATAAACAAACATCTATAATTATACACACTGTTTATGGTTTTTATCTTCATTCACTTTTAAACATTGACGAACACTGGACAAAAGATATGATACCCAAGATCTTTTCTAAAGATAGAGTAGAGTACTTCTGGGGGGCTTGGTGTGCTTATGTTCGGGCTGGTTATCAACACTATAAGGCTTATAGCTTGCTTAGAGATATATACGCTTATGCTATTGAAAACATGAAATATGATGCGAAGTCAGAATGCAAGAAAGACTCAGTACATCATTTAGTAGTTCTATACGGATGGGGAATAATGTCATTAGACGATCCTATTTTCCACAAATTTTGGGAAAAAGCAAACAGTGATGTTAGAGAGAAATTTATTAGCTATATAGGGCAACAACTATTAAAGTATGAATTACCCGGCGATGTTATTCAAAGGTTCAAAACATTATGGGAATGGCGTATGAGTTATATAAAGGACTTATCAAATAGACAGGATTTTCAGGAAGAGTTGAAAAGTTTTATTCACTGGTTTGTTTCCAGAAAATTTGACACTGAGTGGGCTTTAGATAATCTTATAAAGACTGTGGAGTTAGCTGATGAAATAACGGATGAACATGTTTATTTAGCACTTGATGTGTTACTTGAAATGGCTAACGAGTTTCCAGAATTAGTTCTAAAATATATAGACTTACTGACACACAATGCGTCAGAAAGAATTTTAAACTCATATAAAAGAAAGATTAGAAAGTCTATAGAAGAAATTTCTAAAATCTTGGAGTCAAAGGGTAGAAGTGATCTGGAAAAAGAATTGAAAAAGATAAAGGAAACTATTAATTTAAGGCTCGGGAGAGAAATCTTTTCCGATTAGGGATGTAGATGAATTTCTTTCATATATTTTTGGCTAAAACCGAGTTGTGTAATGTTGGACGCTTTAGAAATTGCTGTATTGAAGTCTTTATTTATCAAAGCTCCAAATTCTTAGCTCTGTAGGAATACGAGAGGTAGGATGTAGTCCTTGTAGTTGTGTGCCTCTACCGGACCTCTCAAAATACTCGCTATGTCCCAAAGCCAATTTTCAAGCCCTTTTATTTCCATTCGTTTCGTTTTATTATATCTAAGGGATGAAATACACCCTTAGAATAGCCCTACCCAAAGGCAGGCTCTTTGAGGAGACCTTGGAATTTTTTAAAAGCAAGGGCATCCTTGAGGAGATCTTTG
>JBMSAU010000162.1:0-19871 GCA_049414625.1 Thermodesulfobacteriaceae bacterium | reverse complement strand
TAAAAGGCGAAGCGGTTGATTTAACCTTTCAATACGACCCAAAGCTTCGGGATGCCATAAGGAAAGAAGTAATTTCTGAGCTTGGGCTTATTAAAGATAGTTGCAAGCATCATGCTAAGAAGAGGTTAATGCTTGACAAATCATGAAAAATTTTTTATTATGAATTTGTTAGCTTGATAATCGGGACGTAGCGCAGCCTGGGAGCGCACCCGCTTGGGGTGTGGGGGGTCGGCGGTTCAAATCCGCCCGTCCCGATTTTTTTTATGTTTGCATTATAATGACCAAAATTCAAAGTAACCGGGCACCTTGCCTGGGGGAGGTGAGCTATGAGGGTAGCGGATACTGTTCTGGTCATGGAAAGGTTCGAACTAATTCCTACCCAGCAAGGTGCTTTGAAACGATGCATCTGGGGCTTTCATTTAGTGGTAGAATTTTGGAACTCACCCTTTGACGAGATTGCTGAAGCAGAAAAGGTCAAATCAGCCCTTATCTACGCCTTAACAAACAACAATTCAGAAAATGGAAACGTAAGAGCCATTAGTTATCAATTTAAGCCCTTTGGAGTTTCGGCGCAGGTTAACGACGGAAAATCGCATATCTACATACACACTTGGCCTGAAAACGGTTATTCCGCTATAGATATCCTTGCTGAAGACCGGGGGAAGGCTTACGAGATTTTATTCCGTCTCCAAATGGCCTTAAAACCAGAAAAGATCTGCGTTGCCGAGGTCCTAAGAGGAATTACTAACAGCGACTGGGGGGAAACTTGACTGGATACTTCTTCTGGCGGGAAAAGATACATCAAGATTTCGGGCACGCTTACAAAGTTGAATTAGTATTTGAAGAGCATAACCTCCAAAAGGTCCAAATATTCAAGAATCAAACTTGGGGTTACTTTTTTGTCTTAGACGGGATAGTTCAATTTACAGAGAGGGACGAATACATTTATCATGAGGTCATCACTTATCTCCCAGCAAGCCTTCTTAAGAGAGCTCCTGAGACTGTGTTAATCATTGGAGGGGGCGACGGAGGGGTTTTAAGAGAAATCCAAAAGATACCTGGCGTAAAAAAGATTGTTCAATTTGAAATTGACCGAATTGTGTTTGATCTATGCAGGAAGTACTTTTTTAAGCTTATGGGGGACTACTCTGACCCCCGGGTTGAGCTCAACTTTGTTGATGGTCTTCAGGGATTGAAAGAAAGTGATAACGAGACCTTTGACCTTATCATTGTGGACTGCACTGACCCAGTAGGACCGGCTAAAAGCCTTTACTCCTTAGAATTCTATCAAGAGATACATCGGGTGTTGAAACCTAATGGGGTCTTCATTCAACAGGCAAGCCTTCCTGCCTACTTTCCCCATGTCCTAAAGCTTGCCCTACAAGCATCTTCAGTGTTCCCATGGTTTGACATTGCCCGGGTTTATGTTCCCTGCTATGGCGAAGAATTAGCTTTTATCCTAGGGGCAAAAGAAAAAAAAGACCCTTCCAACCCCTTGCAGGCTTACCATGGTAAATACTATCATCCAGGTTTGAACAAAGCCCTTTTTACTCTTCCTCAAACCTGGCTAAATCTTGTTGAAAAGCGTGATCCTGAACTAAATAAAGGAAGCGTCCTGTGAAAATTACCGGAGGATTCTTAAGGGGGAGAAATATTTACTGCCCATCAGCCTCAGCCCTTGAGATACGACCCATGCGAACAAGGATTAGGAAAACCCTTTTTGACATCTTAGGAGATGACCTTTCGGGATTGAGGGTGCTTGACCTCTTTGCTGGCACAGGTGCCATTGGGATCGAAGCCCTATCAAGAGGGGCTGAATTTGTCCTCTTTGTAGATGCAAGCAAAACGAGTATAGAGCTAATTAAAAAAAACCTCGAACGTTTTAACCTTTTAGATAAAGCTATGATCCTTCAAACTACTCTTCCTCAAGGACTAAATAAAATAAAAGAAAGAACTCTTCTTCTAGGAAAAGGTGAAGAGTTAAATAAGGAGACTTTTCAGTACGACCTTGTTTTTATTACTCCACCCTACAGAACAGGCTTAGGCTTAAAGACCTTAGAAAATCTACCTACAGAAATTCTAAACCCAAAAGCCTTGATCGTGGTTGAGGAAAAAACCGGAGTAGACCTCCCAGATGAAGTGGCTCAGTTTGAGCTTGAAGATAAAAGAGTTTACGGAGAGACTACTCTATATTTTTATCAAATAAAGGCTTAAAAACATAGCTCTCTCGAGAAGGGCCCCCTAATTTCCGTAGTGAAGTAGCGAAACCTTGCCTGAACTCTAAAACACTCCTTTTGTACTCCTTCTTTGATAAAGGTATACTCCGTTTTGTTCTTTAAATCTATGTGAAAGCTTTTTCCGTCTCTGATCCTCTCAAGAGTAAACTCTAGGGGGATCTCAATAGGTAAACCCTTTATGTCCTCATAAACCGGCTCAAACCGTAGGAGATAGTATGATGGATACAGCTCTATAACCTTAAGATTTGCAGGAGCCTTTGGAGGATAGCGAAAGTATATCCGGACCTCCTCGCTAAAGGGGCTTTCAACCAGAAAATCCTTTTTTGCCTTAACCCTGTAGATGTAGAGCCTTCTTGGTGCCACCTTTTCGTCTGTGAAGACAAAAAGGGTTGCTGCCGAATGCAGCCTCGGCTTAAGCTTTATCTTTGTTATCTTCTCTTTTTTCTTTGGATCATCAAGGAAGACCTCTCTCTTTTCGATGATCAAGGCTTTAAGCGAGGTAAGATAGCTTCCACCGCTTGTGCGGGAAGGAAGGTCAATGAGTAGTTTTATAGCTTGACCTTCAACCTCGGCACTGAGACCCGGAACTTGAGGAATGCTCTTTTCTATGGGTAAAGGAGGCGCCTTCCTACCACAGGAAACCAAAAGAAAGAAGGCTAAAAAAAGTCCTAATATTTTGAGAAGAGGAATCATTTTTTTCATAAAAACTTAATCTTTGCTATCCTTGCAGAATGGCAAAGGAAGTTTACTGCAACGGGTAAGCTTGCAATATGAGTATGAGCAACCTCTACATGAACAGCCAAAGCCGTGGTTTTCCCGCCAAAGCCCAAGGGACCGATGCCAAGTCTATTTATTTCTGAAAGCAACTCTTCCTCAAGGGCTTTAACTTTTGGGTTTGGGTTTGGGGTTCCAAGCTCTCGGAAAAGAGCCTTTTTCGCAAGGAAAGCGCATTGTTCAAAGCTTCCACCAACACCCACTCCCACGATAAGAGGGGGACAGGGGTTTGGACCAGCAAGCTTAACCGTCTCAAGGACAAAATTCTTTATCCCCTCTATACCATCTGCAGGTTTAAGCATGGCAAGCCGGCTCATGTTTTCGCTTCCACAACCCTTAGGCATGACCCAAATCTCAAAGAGTTTACCTTCCGGAACTATTTCATAATGAATGATAGCTGGGGTGTTTGTGCCGGTGTTTTCTCTGGTCAAGGGATGGGCTACAGAAGCTCGAAGGTAGCCTTCTTTTACCGCCTCGGTAACTCCAGCATTTATCGCGCTCTCAAGACCGGTTGGAATGGTCAAACCCTCCGAAATCCGCACAAGAATAACAGGTATTCCCGTGTCTTGGCAGAGGGGTAAGCTCTCTCTTTCTGCTATTTCAGCGTTTTGCAATAGGATGTCAAAGACCTTTTGAGCTAAGCTCCCCTCTACCTCCTTGTTCCTTGCTTGTTTGAAAAGTTCTTTTACTGAATTTGGAAGTTTGATGCAAGAAGATATGTAGGCTTTCTTTACCTCTTCTTTGAGCCTCTCAAGGCTTATCATTAAGTTATAAACCTTTCAGGATGGTCTTGTAAAAATCGCTCAACTTCTTCAAAGAAAGCTTTAAGGAGGTCCTCTTCCTTAACTTTTCTGATGATTTTACCCTCTCTAAAGATGATACCAACCCCCTTTCCTCCCGCTATCCCAAGGTCGGCTAATCGGGCTTCACCTGGACCGTTGACTACACAGCCCATCACGGCAAGCTTAAGATTGGCCTTAACGTTCCTTGCCCATTCAACAACCTTCTGGTAAAGAGACATGAGGTCTATCTCACACCTTCCGCAGGTGGGACAGGCGATAACCTCAGGATATAAAGTTCGAAGGCCAAAGTTTCTTAATATCTCGTAGGCCACATAGACCTCCTCCACCGGGTCAGCGGTCAAAGATACCCTTATGGTATCCCCGATCCCTCTAAGGAAAAGATAACCCAAGGCTAAAGTATTCTTCACCGTCCCAGGGATTAACCCCCCAGCCTCAGTCACCCCAACATGAAGCGGAAAATCCGACCTTCTGGCAAACATTTCATAGGCTCTAACGGTATGCCACCAGTTGGAAGATTTAAGAGACACTTTAAGGTTATAGTAGTCGTGTTTTTCCACGATGTATTCTACCCATCTTATAGCGCTCTCAACCATGGCCGAGGGGCTTGGATATTTGAAGCGTTCTAAGATTTCAGGCTCTAAACTTCCGGCGTTTATTCCAATCCTAACGCAGACCCCACGCTCTTTACAAGCTCGGATTAGGTCGTCAAACTTCGACCTATCTTTAAAGGTGCCGGGATTTATCCTGAGGCCTTGCACACCCTGCTCAAGGGCTTTAAAACCAAGGGTTCCAGCGAAGTGAAGGTCAGCTATTACTGGGATGGGGCTTTCTTTAACAATTTCCTTAAGGGCTAATACGGACTTTTCATCGGGAATGGCAACCCTCACCAATTCACAACCTGCTTGATAGAGGCGCTCTATCTGAGAAAGAGTTTCCTTTATCTGCCAAGTAGGTGTGCTGGTCATGCTTTGAACACGAATGGGGTTTTCCCCTCCGATGGCTACTTTCCCGACATATACAACCCGGGTTTTTTTTCTTTTGACCTTTGGATAATAGGCAACTAATCTTCTCATGTTTTTCATTTTACTTTAAAATTAAGCTTATGCCTACCTTTTTATACTTTGCTAAAAAGGGCTTAGATATTCCCTCTGAGCTAAGCAATGCCTTATCCAAGGCTAAGATAAGGCTCATCTCCGAAAATGACCTTGAAAAGGAGGTAGAACCACCCTCTGCCATCTTAGTGCTTGGTGGTGATGGGACTTTGCTCAGGGCTGCCCCTTATGCCTATAGGCTTGACCTTCCTATCCTCGGGGTAAATCTTGGTAAGTTTGGCTTCTTAACCAAGCTTACCCTAAGCTCGGCAATCGAAATTTTAGAAAATTGGGAAAAGAGTAAGCTTTATTTTGATGAGAGGGAGGTGCTTTATATTTCCTATCAAGGTAAAAGCTTCGTTGCCTTGAATGAAGGGGCAATACTTAAAGGCCCTGCTGGAAGGACCATAAAGTTAGTCGTAAGCATAGAAAAGGACGGCGCAGAAGAGGGGTGGTTTGAGGTCCTTGGGGACGGGTTGCTCGTTGCTACACCTACAGGGTCAACAGCCTACAACCTCTCCGCAGGAGGACCGATAATACATCCCCAATCGCAAGTCTTTGTGATAACCCCCATCTGTTCCTTTAAAATCCAGATTAAACCGGTAGTTATTCCCATGGATTTTAAGGTAAGGGTTGAGCTTCCTTTAGTTGATGATGAAGTTCATCTTCTGATAGATGGACATACGAACATCCTTCTAAGTTCTGGGGCAAAAGTTGAGTTTAAAAAAGGAGAAAAAAGAATAAAACTTGTAAGAGACCCGAGGAGAGGGTTTTTCCTCGTCCTCAGGGAAAAGTTCGGTTGGTAAGGGCTTATTACTTAAGCTTCTTCCTCTTCTTTCTTGAAGAATTTTTCAGCAAGCTCTTCTTTCTTTTCTTTGATGGTTTCCTTAGCCTTCTCAAGGGTTTCAGAAAGTTGAGCTTTCTTTTCGGTGAGCATTTCCTTTGCCTTTGAGCTAATTTCACTAATCTTTGCTTCGGCGGTTCCCTTTATAGATTCTACTTTCTCTTTAATTACGCCTACTTCTTCTTTGATCTTGCCAACCTTTTCCTCTGCCTCCTCTCTAAGCCTTCTTCTTACCTCTTCACCGCTTGCCGGTGCAAAAAGAAGAGCAACCACGCCCCCAACGATTAACCCAGCCAAAAAAGCTACTAAAATAGACCCCTTGTTTCCTGCCATCTTTCTCACCTCCTTTTTAAGTTTTCTTAAGACTAAGAATCTTCTTTAGCCCAGAAAGCAGTTCCATTAAGCCAGCCGTCAAAGCTGATACTTCAACATACACCGTCTTAATGCTTTTGTTAAGGTCTGAAAGTATCAGGCTCCCAGTTTCTGCTGTTTCTTTCACATTTTTGATTAAAGGATGAATAGCCTTGTTTAGCTCATCTATGTTGACTCTGACTTGACTTGAAACCTTTTTTAGGTCAGAGAGAATTGCTCGAGAATCTTCAAGGGTAAAATGCACATCATCCTTCAAAACTTCTATCTGCCCCTTAAGAAAAACCTCAAATTCCTTCAAGGAGTCTCCTACTTCAGCAATAATCTTTGGAAGAATTTTTAACTCTTCAATTAAAGAGTTTAGGTTTTTAATGGAAGCATTAGCGGTTTCTAAAGTTTCGTTAGCCCTCTCAGAGGTGGTTTTGAGGTTCATGAGAACAGCGGGTAAAAGCTCAAGGTATTGATTTACCCTTCTTAAGGTTTTGATGATATTTATAGCTAACCATATGAAAGTGATTAAAAAAATTAAGGAAATAGCTATAGAAATAGAAACAACAGGAATGATCAAGGTTGAGTCAAACTCCATGTCTCACCTCCATCCTTTAAAACTTAACCAAATAAGCATGCTTTCAAAACACCTTCAGCTTATTTTAAATTAAAAAGCCATTTGTGTACATTATAAGGCTTAAACTTAATTTTTCTAACCTATCTATACCATTTAATCAGTTCGGGATAGCTCCTTCTTATGAGCTCGTTTGCTGGAACAAGGCGAATAGCTATCTTTCGCAATCCATGCCCAATTACAAAATATTTTAAAAAGTATTTAGCTATGCTCCCTTCCATTCCCAGGAATTCAAAGGGGAAAACGGTTAATTCAAGTTCTTTATTTTCATCTGAAATAGCAGACACTTCTTCTTCCAAGCCTCTTATACAGACAAGCTCAACTGTTATAAGTTCAGGGGGTATATTTGCCAAGTCCACCTCAGCAGTAAACTCTACGGTTGTTTCTTCAAACAATTCCTCGCTTAGGATGTTGTCGTAAACTCTAACGAAGTTAACCTTTGCCCAGTTTTCTTTAAGAAGTCTTGCCTTTTTTGCTAATTCCTTTAGATATAAAAATTCATTTTTAGATAAAACTTTAAGATTATTTAGAGAAGGAACATAGAATTTTTCCAGATACTCAAGAAGGACACGATTTATGCTAAAGTACTTGCAGGCTGTATAGATAGCATATTTCATGCGTTTTATCCATTCCCTAGGAAGTCCCTCCTCATCCCTATGGTAAAAGAGGTCTCTAATTTCTCCCTCGAGCAGAGAATAAAGCTGGTTTGCTTCGTAGTAGTTGTAAGGAGGAAGCCCTTCCTTGGGCTGAATAGCCCAGCCAATTTTCTCGTTATAAGCTTCAACCCACCATCCATCTAACACGCTAAGATGTAAAACGCCGTTTAAACAGGCTTTCATGCCAGAGGTCCCGCTTGCCTCCATTGGTCTGTAGGGAGTGTTTAACCAGACATCTGAACCCCAGACCAAATATCTCGCAATATGAAGATCATAGTTCTCGATGAAGAAGAGCCTGTCATAAAGCTTGTTAGCATCCCTAAATTGAATGATCTCCTGGATCATCTTCTTTCCTTCAACATCCTTCGGATGGGCTTTCCCAGCCATGACTAAAATGATAGGTCTATCTGGATCTTTAAGAAGGTTTAGCAACCTTTCCTTGTCAAAGAGAATAAGATTGTTTCTTTTGTATCCGGTCACCCTTCTTGCACAGCCGATGATCATAGGGAAACGTTTAACCGGGGCATATTCTCCTCCACGAAGTGGCTCCTTTTTAGCTACTTCCTCTTCAAGGATCTTATTAAGAAGGTTCACTAATTTTTGTTTATTCTTCTTATGGGCATCCCAGAGGTCTTCATCCGGGATGTTAAAGATTTCCTCCCAATCTTTATCGTGTGGACCTAAGTATTTGAACTCTTCTCCCAAATGGTCTCTCAAAACTTCATATATAGGCTCGCTAAGCCATCTCCAATGAACACCGTTTGTCACATAATCGATGGGGACTTCGTCAAGCAAATAATCTTGAAAAAGAGGGGACCACAACTTCTTCGTGGTCCTTTGATGAAGCCTTGAGACTGCGTTGACATAGTTGGCATTCTTGATGGCAAACACGGGAAGCCAAAAAAACTTAGTATCCCCAAAGATACATCCACACCCTATAAATTCTTCAACCTTAAGCCCAAGCGATGTCACCTCAGGCTCTAAATACTTTTTAACCAACTCCACGTCGAAATGCTCGTTGCCAGCAATGACCGGAGTATGGGTGGTAAAAACCGTGGTCTCCTTAATAAGCAATCTTGCTTCATCAAGCGTTAAGCCCTCTGCTAAAAGGTCTTTAAGTCTTGAAAGAATAACAAAGGCCGAGTGCCCCTCGTTCAAATGATATATCTTTGGCTTAAACCCCATCTGCTTCAAGGCTAAATAACCACCCATGCCTAAGAGAAGCTCTTGCTTTAGCCTTGTTTCTGGTTCGGCTGGATAAAGTCTATTCAGCAACCCTCTCACTTCGGGAGGATTTTCCATGATGTCGGTATCAAGTAGTAAGCACACAGTCTTTCCAATTTCAACTTTCCAGACCTTAGCCTTAAAATGCCAGCCATTATTAAGATGCAAATCTATAATAAGGGGTAAGCCCTCCTCGGTTCGAACTTCACGAATAATGTTTAAAAATTTATCCAAACGTTCATCCTCTTCATTCTGCATCCCTGAAGCATCAAGAACTTGCTTAAAATAGCCTTTGTTGTATAGAAGCCCAACTCCTACGATGGGTAGGTCAAGGTCTGATGCCCCCATCAAGATATCACCTGCCAACACCCCAAGCCCTCCGGCATAGATGGGCAAGGCTTCATGAATGGCAAATTCCATACAGAAATAGGCAATCGTATCATCCTTTGATATTCCATGTTCAGTGATTAACGGATGCCTTTTAGATTTATACTCCTCAAACCTTTCCCAGATGTCTTGAAGCTGAAGCAGAAACCGCTTGTCTTCAATTAACTCTCGTATCTTTTCTTTTGGTAGATGATGAATGAACTTTATGGGATTACGCTTTACCTTCCTAAATAGGTCAGCATCTATCTGATAGAAAAGGTTTAAAGCATCAAAATCCCAAGTAAACCAAAGATTGTAAGAGATGGCAACAAGCTTCTCTATGGGTTCAGGAAACTTTGGAAAGACAAAGAACTTTTTAAATTCCATCTAACTCCTCCAGTTTAATCTTCAAGCTGTTCCTCGAGGTCAGCAATTATATTTAAAAAATACTTGTAGGCAACCTCAGGCGAAGGATAGGGAGAGAAATACTTGTGCACATCCCCATCCTGAAAGTATTTTATGCACATGTAATAAAAATGGTCGGAGGTGGTGAGCTTTCTTATCGTTGGAACCAAGTCCCATCTTCCTTTTTCTTTAGCTAAACGAAGGAGTTCAAAAATGCTCTTCATGGCGTTCCATTGCAAGGAATTTGAAAGCCAGGCTGAAAGGTCTCGCTCCGTGTCAGCCCAAGAGGTTGGAGTGGGCACAGATAGGGTCTTAGGAGTAAAGTTTAAGGTCTTTAAGGCTTCTGAGGGAAAGAGAAAATCTATCATAGGCTCTTTGAGGAGTGCCCTTATCAAATGTCGCATAAATTCAAATATACCGCTTTCTGCCCATTGATGCTCCCCAAAGGTCTCATAATCCATAAAGAGACCAAGATAAAGGTTCCTTCCTTGATCCTCAGCAAGAGTCAGGTCCTTTATCCATCGGACATATTTTGGAACTGTTAGAGGCCACTCTGGCCAGGACCGGTCTGAAAACCTAAAAGCAATATCATCTGAAAGCCTGTAGTGTTTCAAAAGAAGAAGATGGGCATGGTTTGCTGACCAACGAGGATAAAGAGGGGATTCCCCCATCAAGATCCTGTCAGCCCCCTCAATAAGAATGGTCTGAAGACTTGGGAAATTGATTAGAACATCGCTTAGCTTATCAAAATATATAAGCTCGGTGTTGCGAAAAACTGTTGGCTCATGTCCAAACTCACGCTTCATTAATTTCATGTGCTCATCAACCTGTTCCACAAACTCCTCAAGGTCAAAGATGCTTGCCAAAGAATGATAATACGTCTCGGAAAGCAGCTCAACCCCACCCGTCTGCCAAAGGTCAACAAAGCTTTGGTAAACATCCGGTCTATAAAGCTTTGCCTGCTCAATAAAGGTCCCAGTCAAACTAAAAGAAATCTTAAACCGTCCTTCGCTCTCTAAGATTAGTTCTTTAAAAAGATTGTTAGCTGGTATGTAGCATCTGTCAGACACTTTGTTAAAAACTGCCCTGTTTAGGTCTTCGTCAAAGTAGTTTTTTCCTGTTCCGATATCAAAGAAACTGTAAGGTGCAATCCGAAAAGGCTGATGAACTTGAAAATAAAAGATGATATAGACTTTCATGAAAGGACTTCCCGATAAACCTCTAAAACCTCTCTTGCCCTATCTTCCCACCTAAATGTTTGGACCTCCCTTCTTGCTTCATCTTGCTTTGCCTTTAAAAGCTCAGGGTTGTTGATAAGTTCAAGGACGATATCGACCATTTTATCAACATCCCAGTAATCAACCACATAAGCGCTCTTAACTATCTCTGAAGCTCCAGATTGTTTAGAGAGGATCAAGGCACAGCCAAAATGCATGGCTTCAAGGGCAACTATACCAAAGGGTTCGGAAGGTGAGGGCATAATAACAATGTCTGCAAGGCTTAGTGCCCTCTCTACCTCTGCCCTTTTTAGAAAGCCGGTAAACATGATATGAGCCCCGTAACCGAACGAGCTTGCCCAGAGCATAAGCTCCCTTTCCATCTCCCCTGCCCCAGCAACCAAAAACCTAACCTTCTTTGTTCGCTCAAGAACCTTTTTAGCAAGCTCTAAAAAGATTGTAGGTCCCTTCTGAGGGGTAAGCCTTCCAAGAAAAAGCACAACCGGTTCTTTGAATTTTTTTATCTTTTGCGGAGACTGAGTTTCCGCATAATAGGCATTGTAAACGACTCGAACCTTCTCCTCGGGCACAAAGTAATGTTCTTTGATGATGTTTGCCGTATAACGCGAAACAGCGATCACCCTATCAGCATAGTTTAAGCCTAAGTACTCTATTTCATGAATGATAGGATGTCCAAAACCAAGGGCTCTATCAAACTCTGTGGCATGGATATGGCTAACAAGAGGCTTGTTGAAATACTTTTTCAGCATAAGCCCAGCAGGATAGGTAAGCCAATCATGAGCATGAACAAGGTCAAAGCCTAATCTTTCCGCTATTCTTAAAACTTTCTCCGTGTAGAGAGAAACCTTAGAGATCATGTGGTTTCTTTGAAGAAGAAGGTATTTTAAGCGGCTAATAACCTCATCAGGGACTTGAAGCTTAGGCTCCCTTAAGGGAACACCCAAGCTCTTGCTAACCTCAACGATAAAATCTTTGAGGCTTGCGTAAGCTCCCTCTTCAGGAATTTCATAGATAACCTCAAAAAATTCAAGAGGCTTTTTGTTGTCTTTAGCTTCTTTGCCGTTTTCGCTTTTCACCCGTGGATGGTCTGCCTCATCTGGACTTTTAATTTCAAAGTATACATCCTCCTTAACAGGAAGGATGAAATCTACAGTTACCCCGAGGCTAGAGAGCGCCTTAAACAGTCCATAGCAAGCCATTCCAAGCCCGCCTACTATAAAGGGCGGATACTCCCATGTGAGCATCAAAACTCGCATAAGCCCCCCTTTAATAAAAAACTTCTCTCGCTAAAAGATACACCGCTGCGGTTGACCAGAACTGGGCTGGTGCCCCTTTAGGATAATAAGGCTGGTCTCCATCGTAAAGCTCAGGTATGCTCGCAAGTTTTCCTGTCTTCAAAAGTTGTATAAAAGGAGAGATGAGCTTTTTCAACTCGGCAAGGTATTCTTCTCTTGGCAAGACCTTTTTCAGAATAAGGGCATAAGGATAGATAAGCCAAACCCAGACCGTTCCGTTGTGATAAGCAAGGTCTCTTTGATACTGCGAACCAAAGTATTTCCTCTTAAAGTGAGGATGCCTCGGGGATAAAGACCTTAACCCATAAGGAGTAAGAAGCTCTCTTCGGACAATTTCAACGGCTTTCAAAAGCTCATCCCTTCCAAAGGGCCCATAGGGAAGGCTTAAAGCGATAACAAAGTTTGGTCGAACCTCATACACAGGCTCTCCCTTGTAAAGCGTATCCGCAAATAGCTCACCATTGTAGTATCTTCTTAAACTTTGTGGAATCTTTTCAACTAAACCGAGTATTCCAAGCTCTTCTACCTTCTTCTGCGGTAATCTATCTTTGGCAAGCATTAGAAGATTATACCAAAGGAACTCAATCTCTATCGGGTTTTCATACCTAGGAGTTATGGGTCTACCATCAAGCATGACATCCATCCAAGTAAAGGCCTTCCCAGAGCTCTCAGGAAGGCATATAAGCCCACTTTCCGGGTCAACGAAAAAGGGAAGGTCAACACCCCGAACATAACCTCTGATTACCTCTTCAGCTAAAGAAAGCAGCTTTGTTCGTTTCTCTTGGGTAAGACTTTCGCCGAACCTATCAAGATACTCAAATATCCTTATCCCAAACCAAAGGCTTGCATCCACAGAATTGTAATTGACGGGAGCTAAATCTCCAATCAGATTGGGGATCAAGCCCCCTTGCATGTATTTTCCATAGGTTTCAAATATTTCATAGCATGTTTCGAGAGCGTTAGCATCATAAAACAGGGCTGGAAGTCCGATGAAGGTATCCCTACCCCAAGCATAAAACCAAGGATAGCCAGCGCAAACATTATCCTTAAGAAGAAAAGCCTTAACCATATGATCAAGAAGAGAAACTATATCCTTATCTTCAAAGTAGGGCTTAGTAAGACCTATTTTAGGCCTTCCTTCATAACGAGTAATAATCTCCTCTAAGGTTCCCTGTAGGTCCCTTTGTGGTTCATCAGAAAAGAGGAGATTCAATTTCTCTCCAGGATTTAGCTCAACCTCAATCTTAAAAGGTGAAAAATGGTCCTCAAAAGCAGGATAGCCTCGCATTTCTTCAAGGGGGTAGTAAACGCCATAGTAAAAGATAGGGTCCTTGGTAAAACCATCTTTGTTTGAGTAGCAGAACAGGGCAAGGTTGTCTTTAGCGATGAAGGCAAAGTTAGAAGAGATTTCCTCCTCAAACCAATCCCAAAGGTTAGCAAAGTTTAAATGATGATGGTCCCTAAAGGTGAGCCTTGGTCTGAGAAGAAGCTTATAAGGATAAGAGCTGATGTTTTCATAAGTTAGAAGAAGAATGTTTTTTTCTTCGTGAAAACGAAGGCTTTTCTTAAGAAAAACCCCATTCTCTGTCTTTGGGCAGTAAAAATAGAAAACTGGATAGGGAAGATAAAAGTATTCTTTAATGTACTGATAGCCCTGAGGATAGACTACATCCCTATAGAAGTTTGTGTCAAGCTGATAGGTTAAGCCCGAAGGAAAGGTAGCAACCTCTTCAAGGCAAGCCAAAAGATGGTATCTTTTGCCCTTGCCATCACCCGCGATAAGCAAGCCATGATATTTTCTAACATTAGCCAGAAAAGCCGTCCCAAGGGCATAGCCTCCTTTGCGGTTCGTAAGAAGCCATTCATATGGGGTAAACCGCTGATAAAGATAGCTTAGCATGCTACTTTTATTATAGTTTTCTTATAAACCTTGACAAGGTGCTTTGTAATCTAACCCTAAATAGTAAATCAAAAATTGCCGAACAAGTCTTAACAACTTAGAAGAAGGCGATGAAATTTCAAATACTTCCCTTGGGTCCTTTAAAAGAAGATAATTTTTTAGACATTCAACCTCAGCAGAAGAAAGAGGAAGTGTTTGGTCGTCTCGACAGTTAAGACAGAGAATACCCCCTTTCTCTACAGAAAAATAAAAAATTCTCTTAGGTCTATTTCCACATTTTACGCATTCATCAACCATAGGAGCATAGCCAAGATGCTTAAGTATTTTTACTTCAAGAAGAAAGAGTAGTTTTTCGGAAATAGGATTCGCGTCAGCTATCTTTATGAAGGAGACCCAAAAGCTAAAGATACCTTCCTCAAGCAGTCCCTTCCCAAGATAACTCAAAAGCTCAGCTAAACAACTAAAGAATTCAAACTTTTGCCGCTCAAACCAAGGACTTTTTACCTGATAAATGAGGTCTGCAGAATCAATGATAGGAAATATGGTCCTTGAACTCTTTCTTAAGTTAATCTTTAAGATGTTTACCTCAGAGAAAAGGTTTAAAAAACGCCTTTTGCTCTTTCTTCCGCCTTTAGCTACCGCTATGACCCTCCCAACAGGTGTCAAAAACTCAACCTTTAAGTCTATTTCAGAGACAGGCTCAACGGAAAGGACTATAGCAGGATAGCTTTTAAGCTTCAAAGTAGCAACTTAAACACTTAAAGATAAATTTTCACAAACCTTGTCTCCTTTAATTCCTTTATCCAGCGTTCAAGATATTCCTTAGCCCTTTGATTGAAAAGCTCCTCATAAAGACTATCTCGCATCTCTTCAAACTTAGGTGGCTCACCAGCAAGCTTTTTCAAAAGCTTAATGACATGGTAAACATTCCCCCTCTTAAGAGGAGGCGTGTGGCTTCCTGGCTTCATATCTTTTAAAAGAAATAAAAGCTCCCTGTCTAACTCTTCTTCTTTAAAGGTGTCCTTAACATAAATAATCTTCGCTGGATAGCGGGAGGCAATTTCCCCTAGTCTCTCACCTCTCTTTAACAAGCTTTCAACCTCGGAAAGCAATCCTTCCTCCCTAATGATTAAAACTTCAAGCTCATACTTAGGAGATGGGTCAAAGTTTTTAATCTTTTCCTGATAAAGCTTCTTTAACTCCTCTTCAGGGATAGCAATCCTTGAGCCAACCATGATGTGCACAAACTTAATCTTGATAAGTTGTTCTCTAAGGTTCTTCTTGTACTCTTCTAGGGTTTTACCCTCTTTAGCAAGCTCCTCTTTAAGCCTTTCTTCTCCCCCTAACCGCTTAACTTCTGCCTGGTAAAAACGATTAAATTCCTCATCCGAAACAGTAATTTTATACTTCTTAGCCTCAAGTCCAATAAGTGTATCCTCAATCCATCTCTCAAGGACCTCTTTTCTTATCTGAGCTTTAAGCCTTTCCTTTTCTTCTAAAGGTAAGTTTTGGTTTAGGAATTGCTGATAAAGAGGTTGTGCAAGTTTTTCTAGCTCATACAGGGTTAAAAACTCGCTCCCAACCACGGCAACAATCTTGTTTACCACCTCAGCCTTAGAAATTTTAGCCCAAAAAATTAACCAAAAAAATAAAGCTAAACTTACCAGTCTTAGCATCATGCCTTACTCAAGAGAAAGGGTTGTGTAAAACCTCCCCCGGGGCGTCCTTATTCCCAAAAGGACCCTTCTCTTCTCTAAAGATGGTTTTAGAGCCTCATAAAATTCAACCAGATTGTTTACCCTTATCTTGTTTACCTCATCGATGACCATTCCGGGGCTTAAACGTGCGAAATCAGCTGGGGTTCCAGGATAAACCTCAATTATTAGCACCCCCTTTACGTTCTCCGGAACCCCAAACCTTCTCCTTAGGTCTGGGCTTAAGTTGGTAACGTTTAGCCCAAGCTCCTCTAAAAAGGCTTGAAGCTCCTGAATTTCAGCCCTGCTTATAAGCATACCCTTTTTAGGCGCCTCAATCTGAACCTTAACTAGCTTCCTCTCAGAACCTCTCAAGATTTCAAGCTCAACCGTCGTCCCGGGTTTAGTCTGAAGCACTAAGCTTCTAAGCTCTGAGGCTTTCTTAACAGGCCTTCCGTTGAAGGAAAGGATAACATCGTTCTCTCTAAGACCTGCCTTCTTCGCTGGGGAATCTTCAACCACTTCGGTGATGAGCACTCCCTCTGTGGCTTTAACCCCCAGTTCTTTTGCAAGCTCTGGAGTCAAGTCTTGGATCACTACACCCAGCCAACCTCTTTCTACCTTCCCCTTGGTCTTTAGCTGTTCCACCACATCCTTTACCAAGTTTATAGGAATAGCAAAGCCAATTCCCATATAACCGCCGGAACGGGTGAAAATAGCCGAATTCACCCCGACGACCTCTCCCCTAAGGTTCAAGAGGGGACCACCTGAGTTCCCGGGGTTTATGGCGGCATCCGTCTGGATAAAATCTTCTACATCCGTAATCCCAATACCTGACCTGCCCTTGGCGCTAACTACACCTACAGTTACCGTGTGCGTTAGCCCAAAGGGATTGCCGATGGCGATCACCCATTCACCAACCCGCAAAAGGTTAGAATCGCCTAAAGGGAGGACTGGAAGGTTCCCACCAGGTATCTTGAGAAGAGCGATATCTGAATAAGGGTCTCTCCCTACCACCTCAGCCTTAAAGGTCCTACCATCGGCAAGCTTTACGGTTATTTTCTGAGCTCCTTCAATCACATGATTGTTGGTAACGATGTAGCCTTCCTTGGAGATGATAAAACCAGACCCTGCACCCCTTTCACGGTACCTTGGCGGGGAAAAGAAACGCCTAAAAAACTCATCCCCAAAGAAATCAAAAGGAACTTGCCCTCCAGATACCACCCTTTCCGTCTCGATATATACAACCGCTGGAGAGGACCTTTCTGCAATCTCGGAGAAAGCTTGGGATATCTTTTGAGCCAACTGTAGGGCTTCGCTGCTTGCCCGCTTACCATCCTCAGCGATAAGATTAGGAGGGCTTAAAGGGTGAAGCCTTTCCCATACCTCCCGAGCAAAAAGCCCAAGGGCAAACACTAAAAGGATTAGAAAGGCAAGCTTATACCGATACAATCCCCCCCTCATCTTACATCCCCTCCATGCCCTCTTGCTTCATCCTCGATAAAAAGCCTATATTTAGCCTCCTCCAGTATCAACCTACCTACATGCTCCATGATCCTCTTTAAGTTTACAACATCCTCTCGATTGTAAAGGATAAGGGTCCTAAGGGCTGATCTGTCTCCCAAGTCCTCCCATCTGCGCCAAAGTTTCACAGCATCGTAGCCGTTCATCCCCTCAGTCTTGCGAGTTATCCCTAAAGCCTTCTCAATCCTTTTAAGCCCACCCTTTAAGCCGATAGCTCTAGTTAACTGGAAAAGGTCTATATGGACATGGGGCGTTGATAACTCTGGGAACTTAGCCTTGATAAAGGGTATGTCAAAGTTTTCTCCGTTAAAGGTGACCCAAATAGGAATCCCAGAAAGAAACTCAAAAGCACGATGTAAGTTTAAACCTTTGATAAAAGGACGATAAGCTCCCTGATAATAGATCCCTATTACCGTGATGTCGTTTCTCTCCTTGGAAAGCCCTTCTGTTTCTATATCAAGAAATAAAACCTTATCAGGGTAGGAAAAATAGTAGTAGCAAAGCTTCTCCTTACTTAGATTCTGCACCCCTGCCTCCCTCAAGAAAAACCTGAGGTTTGTATTTATTCCTCAACTCCTCGATAAGCTTGCTTATTATCTCCTTCTCTTTTTCCTTAATATAATCATTTTGAACCTGGTCTTTCACCTCTTCAAAGGATTTTACCTTTGGTGGAATCCTTTTTTCTACCTTGACGATGTGATAGCCGTAAGGCGACTCGATAGGCTCACTAATACTCCCCTCTTTTAAGGAAAAGACCTTTTTCTCAAACTCAGGAACAGTCATCCCTTTGCGTAGAACCCCTATATCTCCGCCCTTTTCCCTTGAGACGGCATCGTCTGAATACTTCTTCGCAAGCTCCTCAAACTTTGCCCCCTTCCTTAATTCCTCGTGAATTTTCCTTGCCTTGGCTAAAGCCTTCTTCCTCGCTTTTTTATCTGCCGTTTCCGGCATATAAATAAGTATATGTTTAAGCTTTAAGCCCTCAGGTTCGGTGTAAAGCTCCTTGTTTTTTTCATAGAATTTCTTAAGCTCCTCTTCGGTTGCCTTGATGCTTGAAAGTTCTTTTTGCAACACTTCTTCAACAAGGAGATACTTTTCCATCTCAGAAAGCTTCTTCCGAATTAGCGGATCTTTGTCAAGCTCCTTCTCCTTAGCGTAAAGATAGAGAAGCGTTATGTTTAGCCATCTCTCAACGATAAGCCTCTCTATCTGCCCTTCAAGCTCTGGTTTTTGTTTTATCAGCTCTTTTATCTGAGGGTCTGTCTCCATTACTGCACGAACATCACTTGCCGAAAGAGTATAGTTGCCAACCTTAGCCAGTATCCCCTCATCCGTAGCAAGGCAACCATTTTTCAAACCTCCTACCACTACCAAAGACAACGAAGTAAAGCCAAGCGCAAGCATCTTTTTGAAGTTAAACATTTGAGCCTCCCTATTATTTTTTGATTTTGCTTCCCTTCGGAATAAAACCAGGTCCAGCCACAACTCCCGGAAATATAAAAGAATTCTGCCCAACAAGGGTTCCGGGCTGTAATACAGCATTACATCCCGTTTGCACATTGTCCCCGAGGATGGCTCCAAACTTCCTTAAACCAGTTTTGTATACCTTCCCTTTAATTTCAACGGTTATTTCCCTCTTATGAAATTTGAGATTTGCAAGCTTTGTGCCAGCTCCGAGGTTGACATTCCTACCGAGGATGGAATCGCCTACGTACGCAAAATGGGCAGCTTTGGCTTCCGGGAAAAAGATGCTATTCTTAACCTCCGTGGTATGTCCGATGACTGCCCTTGAGGATACATAAACGCTTCCCCTCAAGTAGGCAGCATGTCTGACTTCAGCATAATCTCCAATGTAGACCGGTTCTTTAAGGTAAGCAAAAGGCTCAACTATGGCTGAAGCCCCAAGGTAAAATTTCCTTCCTGAAAAATAGGAGGGAGCTTTTATCAATGCTCCTAATACCTTTTCACCTTTAAAGAAATATTCCCCATCAATAACCTCAAGCTCTCTTACTGGTATGACCTCGCCTTCAAGGGTAAGGAGTAGGTCTTCTCGAAGTGGAGTTTCCACTGGGAAATCTTTGGGAAGCTCTGGCAGGGTATCAAAAAGAAAATCTTTCAAAACCTTTAGTGGTTCCCAAGGATAGCCTTCTTTAAAAAGCTCAGATATCCTACCCTCAGGAAGACTAGAGAAAAATTCATCTAAAAGTATCTCGTCCATGAGGATGATTATAAACCAATCTTAGGTCTTGTCAAAAATGGGAGTTTGGTTATAATTTTTTAAAAAGCCCCTGTAGCTCAACTGGATAGAGCAGCGGACTTCTAATCCGCAGGTTGGGGGTTCGAGTCCCTCCAGGGGCGCATAATCTCTTACAGCCAAGCCTTCTCCTGAGAGGTCTTAGTTTTACTCTTCATAGTGCTTTGATCAAGACTTTCTTTTAAATAAAAGATAGTTTAGAAGGATATGGTAGACTTTTCTAATAGATTTTGAAAAGAATTTAAGGATTAGACTTTGTTTAAAAAAGAAAGTGGGCCGTGGAGGACTCGAACCTCCAACCTACGGATTAAGAGTCCGTTGCTCTACCACTTGAGCTAACGGCCCACTGTTTTGATTAATTTTAATCCAACTTTTTTATCCGTCAAGATATACCTGGCTAATCAAAAGGTCTTTTGCCTTGGCTCAAGGCTTTATTCGATAAA
This sequence comes from Thermodesulfobacteriaceae bacterium, assembly GCA_049414625.1. GTDB lineage: Bacteria > Desulfobacterota > Thermodesulfobacteria > Thermodesulfobacteriales > Thermodesulfobacteriaceae > WYEG01. Next base: position 132 of record JBMSAU010000162.1, on the reverse strand, counting down.
AGATAAAAAGGGGCAACATGCTGGTTGCCCCTAAAGTATACATTTTCAATTCATGCGCGCTTAATCCTTGCCTTAACTCCTCTTAAGAACTAAGCAAGAACCTATAAAGAAGGTGCGTTGAAGAGATTTGAG
>JBMSAU010000161.1:0-22509 GCA_049414625.1 Thermodesulfobacteriaceae bacterium | reverse complement strand
TGGGAAGGTCTGGAGATGAAGAGGAGAGACAAGTCTTTCAACTCCACACGGTGCATTAGGAACGACTTATGATTATTCCTGTGATGGTTTTTCAAGGGACTTTCAACTCCACACGGTGCATTAGGAACATTACAAGGGCACTCAAGAGAAGAGGCAATTGGTGCTTTCAACTCCACACGGTGCATTAGGATCGAGGAAATAATAAAATTACTATACGCTATTAAGAATAAAAGTGATATTAATTTCATGAGAGACAATGTAAACAGAAACATAAATTTCAAGTTTGAAGATAAATATTGTCTAATTAGCATGAATAAAGTAGGAGTAAAAATTGAAACAATTGTATTATACGAATTTCTAATGTTTGGATTGAATATTGCGAAAAATCAAATAAAATTGATGGAAGTAGGAAGACCTAATGTAGACAATAATAATAACAATAGTAATGATGAAGTAGCAAATAAACCGGAATTTAAGACGCTAGAAATTGGATTAGATTAATTTTTTGTCATATTTCGTTATAGGATTAGCATATGGTTTTTTATGAGGAATTTATGGAACCTATTAAAACACTATTTTACAGAACTTAAATTTGAATGGACATTATTGATTGCAATTATAGTTTTTATTCAGGTTTATGTTAGCATAGCTCCATATATTGATTACTTACTACTACCCGAAATAGAGAATTTGATATTGAGATTGCTCAAAGTTCTTGTTTTCATGAATATAGGATGGATTAGTTCATACAGATTGTATAGAAATGTAGAGGATAACAAATTACAATATGTATTGAGAGCAATACATACTGCTGCTCTAACAATAGCAGGAGCTTTAGTGCTATGAATGGTTTTATAGTTCAGTTCTTGCAAAAAAAAGCTATAATGCTTATTCTTTCAATTGTTATTTTACCTTTGCTAACAGTTGGAGTGTATAAGTTTTACACTCAGTATAAGTATATAAGGAAACTTGAACAAGATTTAATAAATTGTCAACAAAAGCAAATGGAATTACAAGCTCAAATATTGGAGTTGGAAAATAAATCCAATCATTATTTAAGATTGTATAATGTTACTTTAAAGAAGTTGCAGAAACAAATACAAAGATTTGATAACATATCACAGAATTATGTTATAGAGATACCAAAAGATGAAGATAGATGTAAGAGAATCGAAGTTCAGTTACAAAAATTCAAAGAAATTGAATTGAAACTACAAAATGAAATGGAGGAAGCTAGAAATGAGTAAAATCATGTTTTTGATATTAACATTAGGTTCAATTGTAATGTTAGCATCTTGTGGACAAACTGTTGTGCAAACTAGGTATTTATACAAACCAGTTGCATGCCCTATACCTGAAATAGAAAAAGCTAAACTTAAAAAAATTGAAGAAAAAGATGATCTAGATGTTGTTTTGAATAAACTAATATACAATTACGGTCAATTAAAAGAGGAAAATCTAAAACTATGGAGTGTGATAAATGCTTGCAAGGAATTTGAAAAGCAAGTTGAGTTAGAATCAACTCCAAAAAGATGATAATACAAACAAATCGATATGCAACTATACTAAAATTTTTTGTATGTTTGTATTACAGGAAGACAAACTATATTTTAACAATCAATTGATTGGACCTATTAATAAACTACACAAAATACACTACCCAGATGCAATTGACATAACTAACATGTTCTTTGCTGATGACAATGATATGGTTGATGCTATTATGAAACATGATTTGAATAGATTTATTGAGGCCTGTAAAAATAGACTACCTTATATTGAGGATATTAACAAGATTGATGTAGCATCGCAAAAACGTAATTTGATATTGAAATTAAACACAGAAACACTTAAAATGATTTCACCCTTTTCTTTGTTATTATCACTAATCATCAAAGATGTAGACAGATACGAACAATCAAAAAAAATATATAGTTACACCATTGATTTCTTGAAGCAGGTTAATCCATTATTGTTGACTTACATTAGCAATAATTTGAGAAATACACTCTATAACAATAAGGGTATACTCAGTACACTCAGAGATATGTTAAGTATTGATGAATATGATGACATACTACATATAATAAACGACATTATAATATCTGCATTCACTAGCAAAAGATGGTTTATAGATAACAAACTAATTGGTTTGCAGGCAATTGGAGCTGTTGTTAATAGATCATTGTCATTGCTAATAATGAGAAAAGCAAGATATGATGTTAGATATATAGACAAAGTTGCTAGTACAACTGATACTAGAACCTACTTTATAGCAAATATCCTAAAAAAAGAAATAGTTAAGAATGTTGATATACAACAAGATATAAATCAAGCAGATATAATTAGACAAGACAACTTTATTTATCGTTACTTCATATTACCAGTTTTAAGTGTAAAATATGGTGAATCAAAATCTTTAATGTTGCTAGACGATAAAACAAGAACATTAATCGCATATGCATTAATAAATGAAATTGATAGAGTTGATTTACGTAAAGCTTTAACAAAATTGTTAAAGGAAAACATCACAATTACATTTACAAAAAAACTTCCAACTGTAGAGGAAATGAATGTTATATATGTTATGGAGAAAATCATAACTAAAGGATACATACAATACCACATACAATTCAGAGGAAGAAAGTTTATATACAGCATAAGTAAACTACAAAAATTCCTACAAAAAAATAATCCTATCTTAAAACAATACATATCTCAGTCAACATATCTAGAGCAATACTTATTACTAGTGTTTGCTATATTTCATGTTGCTTCAAAAGTTTTACTTAAGGATTACAATACTGATGTGTTATTAAATTACATAATGAGAGTCTATCAACGTATTATACGTTCTAGTGTACAGGAAATCTGTAGAGTATAACTTTTTTTGTAGCATCAGCAAAATATGGCTACTGTTTACGATAACAATAATAACATACTACAAAATATTCTAGAGACACTTAAAAATATAGAGAGACAAACAAGAATAACTGTTGAACAATCTCTTGTAAGGGCACAAAGAGAAACAGAACTACAAATAAAATTGCAGCAAGCAGTATTACAATTACAAAAAACTTTTGAAGAGAGACAAAAATTAGAAGAATCGGTATTTAAAGATAACTTTATAGAGAAGATATTTACCAAGATAGCAGATATATTCTTACGAAAGTTTCCAAATGCTCGTGATTTACAAACTGAAATTATTAGAGTACTTAGAAGTTCAACAGAACTTGGTAGAAGATACGAAGCACAAACTCGCAATTGGCTAGAGCAATTCTTTAAGTTAAATAGAAGTCAGTTAAATAGAGTGCTAGATGAGTTTATTGAAGAATTGGATGATGTTTTTGCTGTAACAGATAGAACCAGATTTAAAGGTAAAGATTTTTATCAAGCTACAATAACTTATCTTGATTCAATTAGCAGAAATGTAGCTAGAATAACTGCTATACAATCAGCATTGTATAGATATTTCTTACCATTTAGAGGATGTGGATGTGTAGGTTTTGTTGCTCAACAATCTGGAGATCAGTATACAGAAGGAGAACAAAGAAAATCTACGATAAATATTTTGAGTAAAGTTAATCTTGGAATAGGTTTAACAGAACAAGATATTATTAGAAGATTAAATGTAGAACGAATCGTCGAAAAATATTTAATGGAGGAATTAAATATAGCTGGACAAAGCATATTGTTTAGATTAGCAAGATTTAAATTTCTTACACCAATATTATCATTTCCACTATTGGAAAAAAACTACTTAAGAACTAGACAGATTGCAATAAATGTACTAATAGAGGAGTTGAATAAAAGAGGATTTAACCTAACAGATGCTGAATTTTATCCTCGTTTCCAATCCATGGTGCAGATGTTATTAATCAATCCAGGACTAATTGTTGATACGGAAGGTAAAATCAAAAGACCTGAATTGAATAGGTTGATAGAAGTATTTACATCTGAATCGCGAAGAGAAATAAGAAATATTGTAAATGCTTTAAGAAAAGGAACTGATTCTGATTTGGTTAAAGATTGGATTATATCAATGTCTTATAGATTTGGTTCCGCAATTGAACTTAAAGATACCATTGACGAATTGGAAAGGACTCTTGGTGAATTTGAACCAATTGATTTTGGTATGCTTGATAAACTTGAAAAAGAATTGTTACAATATAAATTTGAACAACTGGGACATAGAGCAAAAATAGTACCGTATCTACAACAATTAATAGGAATGGTCAGAACAGGAACTATACCTCCTAATATTGCATTAACTGTTTATGATAGGATATTGACTATGCTCAGAGGGGGAGAATATGAATCTGTCATAGATTATGTATCAGATGTTTTAGCTCAGTCTCATAGAATCAGTAGTATTGCGAAGCAACAACAAAAACTATTGACACGTGGTTCTATTGGTGAAATAATCAAGCTTGTTGCTCCAGGTGGATTACTAGCAGATGCATTTGGATATAAGGATTACTATCAATTACTTAAAGATATATCAACTAGAGCAATAGCTGGTAATAGATTTAGATATACTGTAGCCAATATATCCTACAACCTAGGTCAAGGTCTTAAAATCTTAACCGCTTTATGGTTAGCTTACATTGCAGCAACTACATTTGCTCCTCTTGCATCACTCATACCTGTCGTAGGTCCAATCTTTGGAAAAGCAATTTATGCATTTGCTGGATTAGGACCATTATTTGCATTAAGAAAACTAACAGATAAAAATATTTTACAGGTAATAACAAGTTTCTTTGCTCCACCCATCAAAATTGTAGGAGGAATTGCAAAAGTAGTAGACAAACTAACACGTGGAAGAATATCAAAAAACTTAGCTGGTAGATTTACAGATATACGCCAACGCTTCACAGAAACAGTAAATGAACGTTATATTGAACCGCTAAGGTTAAGGTTAAGAAATGCAATTGAAAAGATGGTAAATTTCAGAAACAGTTTTGCTGAAACTTTATTGAAAACTGCTGTTGCTATAGATAATTTCTTTGGAGGTAATGTTGGAACTGGTTTGTTAAGAGGAGTTAGTTCTCTAGTTAGTGCAACATTTGGACATTTTATAAGAGCACTAACTGGTAAAAGGAAGATTACAAGAGCAGGTAATGAAACTAATTTAGTTGGAAACGAAAATTTGGAATCTGAACAAGTAGAGATTGCAACTCAACAAACAGATAACTCTAGGGTTTATACAGACTTAAGTAACATACTAAACAATATAAATACGAACTTAAGTAACGTAGTAAACAATATAACGAATTTAAGTAATGTAGTAAACAATGTAAATACAAACTTAAGTAACATACTAAACAATATGAACACGAATTTAAGTAACATACTAAACAATATAAATACGAACTTAAGTAACATACCGAACAATGTAAATACAGACTTAAGAAACATACTAAACAATATAAATACGATATTGTCTATTCTATATGAAGATTTTGTGTCGAGACTTAATCAAATAATGTTAAATGGAGAAAGAATGTATCATCTATTTACAGATCAACAAGTTGATAGAAATTCATATTATATGTTATTAAGAAGCATAAGAGATACACTAGAGAATGTTTATGGTTCTAATAGCAATGATTATATTCCTAAAATACTACATCGAATACAAGAATGTGTCTGTGATCGTTCTAAACAAAATCAACTAAGAAATCTAGGACAAACTTTCTATGGTTTTAATTTACCTATGTTTCTGGGTAGTTTCTTATTATCAATACTAGGAAATACACTAGGTGGCTTATCTAACCCAGTTTCGGGAAGCTTGTTTACACTTGGTGCTGGAGCTACTGCTGGACTGTTAGCTACTCGTAAGCTAGGACTGTTGGGTAAGATAATAGGAGGCATTCGTTCAATCGGTAGTAAACTTGGTATTGGGAAAATCGTGAATTTTGGATTAAAAGGTATCAAGGCTGGTGCTAAATGGCTACCAAAAATAATAGGACGATTTTCTCCTCTCGCTTTATTAGGTATGGGAATATCCTGGGGAGCAAATAAACTAGCAGATCTAGTTGGAGAGGATAGCTTAGCTGGTAAACTACTAAAAACTCTAGGTTCAGTAGCAAAATGGGCGTCTCTAGGTGCAGTTACTGGTGGAGCAGCTGGTTCTGTTATACCAGGTCTCGGAACTGGTGTGGGATCAATCGCTGGAGGAGTATTAGGTGGTTTATATGGATTATACAAAGGAGTAAAAGAACAATTCTTTAAAGGTGAGAATACTACAAATATACAAACAGGAGTAAAAGAACAATTCTTTAAAGATGAGAATACTACAAGTATACAAACACCTCAAATAACATCAGGAGATCTCAATACGCAAATACTTAATACAATTGCTACAAATACATCAACAATGGTATCTTTACTACAGAATATATCAAACAGTTTAAATAATTTGAATGCAACACTATCATCTGCTTTTAGTGTAAATCAAAATGTAAATAATAATTTGCTTTCTACATGGTTTGGATTAGTAAATCCTAATTTCTCCATGCATCCAAATTATAGTTACTTCAATCTAAGATGATATTTTTTTGTTTTGTAGTATGCACATAATCTAAATTTATATCAATGCAACCGGTTGATTACCTAAAGCAAATGAAAAAATTTTGTAATGAATGTATGCAAAAATTGGAGCAATACGATTTTGATTTAAAACAATTTCTAATAAATGTTATAAAAGACTTTGGATTAGAACTAGATGAAAATAGTATCCCTGCAAAATTTAACAAAAAAACTATGTCAGAATTTATATCCAATTTAATAGAGTTAAATAGTAACAATCCAGATAAAACTTTGGAATGCATAGATTACATGTACAAATTAGGACACTGTTTATCTACTTTTGCATCTTTTTCTATATCACTAGATGATTTATTACAATTAAATGAGATACGTAAGCAATACATAAAGGAGATTAAAAATACTGCGAACATCATAAATAAAAATTTATTACTCGATAAGTATTACAATGAATTCAAAACATCCTTAAAGGAAAGAAATAATTTGCTTGTCAATATTGTTGATAGTGGAGTTAGAGCATCAGATATACAATTAAGACAAATGTTACTAGCCAGAGGTTATATAGAGACAGCACCTGGAAAACTAGTATTTATTGAAGATAACTATCTAGATGGATTATCTCTGCAATCTTTGGTTAGATCTGGAGAAGGAGCTAGAAAAGCAACCTATGATAAAGCAGTTTCAACATTTGAACCCGGCTATCTAACAAGACAATTCATTTACAATTTATCCCATATCAGATTCAAAGAGGAAGATTGTCATAGCAATCAATATATCATCTACAAAGTAACTGAATCAAACTTTTACAATCTTGTTGGTAGGTATTATTATGACATTAGAACTAACAAAGAAAAAATACTAACAAAAAATGATAAACATTTAATCGGACATAATATTCCCTTTAGATCGGTTCTCCATTGCAAAACAGATAACGGTATTTGTAGAAGATGTTTTGGAGATTGGTATTATAAAGATTACGATGAAATAGGAATAATCACTGCTCAAACTTTAGGAGAAAGAGGAGTGCAACTAACATTAAGAGTATTTCATACAGGTTCTGCTGTTAACATAGCAAACACATTTAGTAACTTACTAACATCCTATCCTGATTTATTGAGAATGGACAGAAATATCATTATACTTGATAAACCAGCTGACATAAAGTTTGACACAAAAATCTTAACTGTAAAACATATATTATTACATGAAACAAAAATGATAATAAAACATAACGATAAAAGTATAGAGATTGATTTACAACCAGGCTATCTACTCTTCATAGATAAAAACGTGGATAACTATCAAGGACCTCTGTTTACAATAAACTATCATTCAATTGTAAACTCTATCAAACTATTAAAGAAGATATTAAACAGTAAGTTTGTAATTGAAGATGAAAAGCATTTCTATAAGTTAATAGAGGTATTGTTTAGTATGCTCTCATACAAAGAAAGAATTCCACTATCTATGATTGAGCTATTGGTTATGGCTCAACTATTAACAAAAGACAATAACATTTACTTCTTTGATAGAAAGTTTGATTTTCCAATGACAAAAGAATCAATTAAAATTATGCCACATAGATTAGGTCTAGGATTGTTGTTTGAAAGAGCATCTCAATCATTTACATATGAGACAAAAAATATTAATGTAGAATCTCGTATAATCCAGTTAGCAGAGGAGTGAAATTATTTTTTGGAAATCTTGAGCAGATTGAAATTAGCATTAGGAACTATAAGTCCTTTTTGAGAAGCATATTTTTTGACTTTTGCACAATCTATGTCACAAGCTATTCCTTCTACTTCCATATCAATATTTATATTTGTAGCATTTTCAAATCTTATACTTTCAATGTATGCTTCACGATGTGATGGTCTTATAACAGCATCATAACAAATAATTCTTATAGGTGGAACTGGTTTTGTGTAGTCACTTTCTCTGATCCAGCTTGCTAATACTCTAGCAGAAAAACCTATTGCTCCCATTTGTGCTAACTCAATTAAATGCTTTCCATATGGACCTGTTGGATAGATAACACCTTTAAGTAGTTTTTTGTTCTCATCAACTTCTACATCTCTAATTATATGAGATACAAACTGAGGATGAATTGTAACTAGTCTCTCTATATCGTTTGAGTAGGGATGTCCAAATTCACCAAATGCTTCTCTGTTAGCAACTAATTGTTTGAAGTTTTCTATTGCAGGTTTCATTGTTTCAAATGGATAAATTCTTTTATTTATGTTTGGAACATCAAAGCTTTGTAAGGTAGCATAGATTATTGGTTTACCCTTGTCAGATTCAATTTCTACATCAAAACTAGCACTCTCATAGATAAGTTTTGTTTCCATTGAAATTAAAGCTCGCAAAAATATGTCTAGCAAGAGAAATATAACATCAAAAAACATTATAAGTTTTCCTCTAGCTGATGGTAAAAAACTTGTCTTCAAGAGACAAAGTGAGTTCGTATACAATCCAGATATAATACAAGGTTTACTTGAATCAGATGAATTTCAAAAATTTGTTGAACAACTTGATTCACATAGTATAGAAAAGGATAAATTCAAACTAGTTGATGCAGCTTTTGAAACTATAAAACTATTAAAATCAGAACATGATGCTAATAAATACAAAGGTGTATTGTTAGTTGCTTTAGATTTTGAAACAGACAGTATAACTATGGATTTAATAAGAAGATTATATAACATTGATACAAAAGCAGAAGATGTTGTAGCCTATGCTTTGTATTTAGCTGCGTCTGGTCAAGCATCTAAACCACGACTATCAGATAATACAAGATTACGTTGGGCAGAATTACTAATACAGGTCTTCTACAAAGAGTTTGTTAAGTCCTTAAAACTATACCAAAAAATACAAGATAAACCAGATGCTAAACTATCAAGATTTTTTAATCCATCAACCATAGTTCAAAAATTGTCAGATAGTACAGCATTCGGATACCGTCTACCCGAGCTGCTACAAATAGCTGAAACATCATCTCCACTAGAGGAACTATCGTTAGCTTTCACTCTGAAACTAACAGGACCAGATGGAATTAAACAGGAAGCATCAGTAGCAGACATAGGTTACTTAGATGAATCGGTTTATGGTAAGATAGCTGCTTACGATACTCCAGAGAATGCTAACACATCTAGGACAAACAGATTAACACTTGGAGCATACATATCAGATTTATCAGGTAAAATAAAAAGAATAGAGTTATCTGCTTTGGAAGGACATTATAGTATATTGTCTCCACTTGAGAGCATGATACCTTTCATTGAACATAATGATGGTAATAGAGTCTTGCTAGCAACAAACCAACTTAGATCAATTGTTCCATTAGAGAATAGCGAAATACCTATTGTTGCAACAGGTATAGAATCAATAATACCAAGGCTTACATCTGGTCTATTTACCATACGAGCAGAAGATGATGGTGAAATTATAGAGAAAGGAGATGGATATATAGTTGTTCAATATAAAGACGGAAGGAAAGTATTTTATGATACTGGAGCAAGAATACTAAACACAGGTAAAGGTAAATATTATGTTAATATGCATATAAAAACTAAAGATGTCTTCAAAAAAGATCAAATTTTAGTTGAATCAGATTATATTAAACAAGAAACATTATCTTTAGGAAAGAATGTGCTTACGGCATTTATGCACTACAAAGGTTATACATATGAAGATGGTATTGTGGTATCTGAATCATTTGCTAAGCAACTAGGTGTAACAAAAAAGACTTTTATAGTTAATATACCAATTTGGAAAGATCAAAAGATTGTAGCAGTAAATCCAAAATTGCTTAAAGGTGAGAGATTTAAAGATGGTGAGATAATGTTCAGAGTTGAAATGTTAATAAATGAAAAGCAAGATATAGAGGAAGAAGAAGACGAACATCTAATAGAACAATCTGATAGCGAATTTGTATCAGATTCTGAAATATCAATAGTCAAAGAAGTAGCAGGTAGAGTTATTAACTACAGATTCAAAGGTAATGATATATTGGATTTTGCTATTTACCTAAATGTTGATATAAATGATGATAGGGTAAAGGAACTTAAACCAATATATGATAAGTTTATAACCAAATACAAAGCCTATGTTCAAAATTATACAAAATACTATAGTGACTTTGAATCAAGATATTTAATACCGGAAGATATATCAAAACTAAAAGGTTTTAGATACAACGATAAGAAACCAATTGCTATACTGAGTTTTGTATTATCAAAATATAATCATGCTAGATTAGGAGATAAGTTATGTAATAGACATGGAAACAAAGGAGTTATTGCTGCAATCATACCAGATGAATTAATGCCCAAAACAGAATATGGTGAGACAATACATGTTATATGCGATCCATTAGGAGTAGTCAACAGAGCTAACATTGGACAGTTATATGAACTTGCTGTATCTTACATAGCAAAACATGTTTATCAAAAGTTTGTTAAGGATCTCAAAACCTTTAAAGAGACTTTTATAAAATTCTATGAAGTATTATACTTTAACTCCAATATTTTGGATAAACTAATGAAATCATTGCATGCATTAAGCGACTATGATTTTAATAGGATATACGATAGAGCAAAACAGATACAGGCCATTCCTGTTATTATACCACCATTTGCAAGTCCATCATCACATGGAGATGATACACAAGCTGCTATACAAAGGCTAGAGAAATATTTTGGTGTAAGCACAAGTCAAAAATTATATCTACCTGAGTTTAAAACCTACACTACCTATCCTGTTAGCATTGGCTACATGTATTGGTTTAGGTTGGAGCATACAACAGATGAAGTATTACATGCTGTAGCAGATGCTCCAAAGAGAGCTCTAACTGGTCAAGCAATGAAAGGTAAAAAGATATCCGGTGGACATAGAATTGGAGAGTTTGATAGTTGGGCAATATTAGCTCATGATGCTCCAGCAGTGATGAAAGAATTGTTCATGTTGAATGCTGAATCTTCTGATTTTCTTGATAGTGTTATACCAAACATAATACAGCAAGGTAAAGCTACATTGCCAGCAGAGTTAAAAATAAAATCAAATCAATTGTTACAACAACTACTTTATAGCTTTCATATAAAATCGCAAAAAAGTTAACATATTTGAGAAATAGTTTTTTGTATATCTTTTAAGACATTATTTAATTCATTTGTTAGTATATTTATGTTTTCGTTGAATTTATTTATGGTTTGATTATATGACTCATTATCAGATGGAGCAATATTCTCAATCATTCTAGACAGTTCTTGTAACTCTTTTTCATTAAAAGTTAAGAGATCTGGATTTACAAAATCTGTTAGAACATCACTTGTATTTGTAGTTGTTTGTGTTTCCATTGTGAATTCAATAACATCGTTATCGCTGGTAGCAAACTGTCCTCGTAACAAAAGATTGATTATAATTTCCCTATTATTGTTATCAATAACTATATTACCTGACTTGACATTAGCATAACCATGATTAATTGTTATATTGCCAATTCTACCAGAACCAAATCTGATGATACCAGAAGTTATATTATATTCATTCAGATTTAGATAACTACCATTGATTATTTGCAACATACCACCTTCAAGCAAAGTTATTAAGCCATCATATAAATTCAAACTATTAACAGTTTCATTGTTTATTAAACTTATCATTTGTTCTCTATCTATGTTTACATGAGAACCATTTATGGTATATGTTTGTGAATCTAATTGTAGATGTTTTCCTTTTATTTTGACTTTGTAGTCTGTTAATATATTTGGATTGCTATCATTAATTATATCATCTATCGGATCAATAGAAAGAGCAGGATTTTTGTTACGAATTGTCGTTATGTAACTTGCAATACATTCTGCCAGTGCTAATAATGGTAGAGTAACATCTAGTATATTATTAATGCTAAAGCCAATGTTACTCAGTAATGAACTAATATCATTAAGTAAAGTATTTATAGATTGTAAAATTGCAGCTAGAAAGGAAGCTAAAACATTAGATATTTGTTTTAGTAAATGAAATATAGGACTTCGTTGAATAATATTTGTAATTGAACTTATTACATTATCAATAACTCTTAAGACTGTATTAACTATACTTGATAGTTGTCTTATTAACAAAGGTAAAGAAGCCGAAGCTAAATTGATCAATAGTTGTGTTATAGCAGCTGGTATCATAGACAAAATGGAAAATAAATTACATATTTTCGAAAGTAAGTTGTCTACATTATTAGGATTTAATCTTTTAACTTCTCTTTTTATTGACTCAAACAAATTACTTAATTCTCTAATAGTTTGATCTGTAATGTTAAGTAGCATAGTTTTTAATTTTGTTTCCGTTATAATTTTTAGTTTAGAATTTGTACCTGAATTACTGTATGTTGGTGAAAGTATGTTTTGAGTATTATTACCATTTTGTATGTAAGATGAAACCTCAACATTATATGGATGATAAGAAATAGGTGGACCTGGATCGCGTCGATCTACATGCACAGATCTAAGTATATAACCTCTGATAGGTTTACTACTTAGTATCGATATGTTTTCACCTAATATCTCTATTTGTTTTGCATGCATTGTAATTTTTGTAGGAGTCATTTCAATTATTGATTGATCTGCGCCTTGTTCAACTACAAGCAATATTCTATCGTTTTGTATCTCAATTGTTGAACGTGTGATATTATTGTTACTAATATTTTTAGTTTCAACTTGTAGTCCTATTATAGACCGGGTATCTGCTGTTTGTTGTGTTACTATAGAATGAACTATTGACCTTCTTGTTGCATCAAGTCCAGTTGTAAGTTGATAATAATTTGCAAAATTTTCCTGCTTCACAAATAATCTTTTTTCAAAATTAAATGTTTTGCTGACTCTTCTATGTAGATAAGGTTTTTCAAAGGGTAATGTTTCTACTTTTTCTCTAATCACAATAGTGTCATTATTGATACTAACAAGTGGTTGGTAGTAGAATTTTTTGCTGTAAGCAATTGATTCATCCACTTTTAATCCACCTGCATTAACTATCCTACCATCTTCAGTCTTATATTCTACAATTCTAGCATTAAACAAGCCAGTATTATTGTACTGATTTATGATTAGATTATTCAGATCATATGTATGCACTTTGCTATGTGCAAGTATGTGATTCATATATGATTCTCTTCCACTAGAGATTTGATTGTAATTTTTATCATCTTGATTTAACAAATCTAACAACAAGGGTCTGCTTCTGTGTAATAAGAATGACGAACCTATTGGAAAAGATATGTTAGGAACTTTGAATTGAAAAGGCTGTTCATTATTTATTTCAGCATTTAGTCTTGTTTGTGCAAACAATGCTTTTTCATCTACATTTAAATGTTTGGATAAACCTGTAAGTAAATGAATATTGTTTTTAATCAAATCATCAAAACTAACATTGATATCAATAAATTCATTCGTTTTTGCTCCAAACAATGTTCCAATATTACACAAAGCATCAGGATGTCCAACAACTAAACCACTAGTGTATTGATTGTGAAAATAACTTGGTTCTGTAACAACAATGTTATTACCCAAAATAGATTTGTATAAAGCTGTCATATTTCTTAGCAATTCTCCTTCTTTTATAATTTGCGGAGAACCTATTATAATACCTAGATCTGATTCTGGCCACATATAAACCAAGACAAGAGAACCTATAGCTATGTAAGGATAGCTATAAGCTAAATTTCTTCCATACGCATAAACAGAAGTAGATATAGGGAATGCTTTGATAGTTCTTTTCGGTTCTCTAAGTAATAACACTTTGTATAAACCTTGTTCAAATGTAGGATAATCATAATCTTTAATTTTAAAGGTTTTACCCTCTTGTTGATCAAAATCAAATCCAAGTACTATACCCAACTCTAACATTTGATTAGCAGCTCCGTTATTGATGCAAGTACATATAGCATTAGGTAAATTGTTGCAGGATGTGTCAGACAAAACAATTGAATATAACAATTGGTTTTACGAATATAAGGTAGATGGATTGAGAACTCTCATTTTTAGTGACGGTAATATTGTAAGCAGATATGGAAACACTCTATATATTGATGTTAACAAAGACATAATCAAACAGATACCAAAAGGATATGTTTTAGATTGTGAAAGTTTTGCAAATAACGTTTGGCAAACTATGTCAATCAAATCAAAAACAAAATCAAAGCATATACAAAACAATATAAAGATCTATGTTTTTGATATAGTTGATCAAGATACAATACTAAAAGGCAAAGTTTATGAAGTTCCATACGAACAACGTAAACAAGAACTACAAAAGTTATTGAAATATATCTCAACTAAGGATAAGAGATTTAAATATGTCCAACATATACAAGCTACAAAAAATAGTAGAAAATATTTTATGGAAATTGCTAAACAATATTACAATAGAGGTTTTGAAGGAGCTATGTTTAAGAAAGCTGGACACTTTTATGTTCCAAGCAGAACATCTAATTGGATCAAAGCTAAACTATTTGCAGATATAGATGTTAAAGTTGTGGACGTTATCATTCAAAACAATAGAGTAAAGGCTTTTGTTTGTGAGTACAAGGGTCATAGATTTAATGTCGGTTCTGGTTTGACAGAAGAACAAAGAAGATTTATAGCAGAACATAAACAAAAGTTTATTGGCAAAAAGCTAAACATAAAGAGTATGCATTATACAGAAGCCGGTATTCCTAGAGTTCCGATATTTGTTGGCTTCTATGCAACTGATTTTGATAAAGATTTTGCTCAGTTACTAGAACAAAAACAACTCTTGAAGTTATCTTGAGCTGAGTAATTATGGATATTAACAAAATCACTTTTAAATCAAAAAAAGATCTAAATACATTTTTAAGACAAGTATTTAATGAATATGGACCAGAAACAACTGCTAAATTAATTGCTGCACTACAAAAAATCGGATTTGAGCTATCAACAATGCTAGGTATGACAACTAGTTATAAGGATTATGTTGTAATGGAAGTAAAGGATTTAAGTGATAAAGTTGATCCAGATACTTATGATAAAAAATTAGAGGAATATAATAAACAATATTTTGATAAATATGCTACGTTTAATAATCCAAGTGTGTATGCTATGAAGATTGGTGCTGCAAGAAACAACATCAAACAACTAGCCATAAGCAGAGGATACTTTGTAGATGTTAGAAATAAGGTTATACCCAGGCCTGTGGTAAACTCTCTAGCAAAAGGTATCAATCAACGTGAATTCTTTGACTATGCTAATGCTGCTAGAAAAGGTATATTGGATAGAGTTATGTTTACTCAAAAGCCAGGATACTTTCTAAGACAAGCCATTTATGCTTTAAACGTTGAAGTTGATGTAAATAAAATATGTGAACCAAAAGATTTATTAAATGTAACTATAACAGACAAAAACAAACATAAATTCCTATACAGATTCATAAAACAAAAAGATATGGATATATTGTTGGATGAAACTAATATAGATAAATTTGTGGGCAAAGAGGTCAAAATGTACTCACCTATATATTGCACACTACCTAATAACAAAATCTGTAAACGTTGTGCTGGACTTATATATGAGAAACTAAACTCAAAACAACTTGGTGTGTTATCAGCTCATGCGATATCTGAATTTGCATACACAGGTCTACTAAAGTCTATGCATACAGGTGCTCGCGCAAAAGTAATACATAAAACAGCTCAAGATTTAGTTAATTCGCTTAAAAAAGGTGGAATGTAAAATTATAATGATAGTAGAGCTCTAGCTAACAAAACCGGATTAAAAATTTCACCAGCAGTTTGTATATTGCTATTGATTAATATGGCATATCTATAATCAAAGCCGATGTTTTTATTAGCATATTTTTTGATTAGATTACCATCAAGACTAATATAATCAGCAGAGGTGTGAGTCGTTTCCATTATGTTATAGAGACTTTCTATAGTGATATAATCATGTTCTGTTGACAAATATAATTTGCTTAGAGGGAACAATAATTTATAGGGATACATAACAAAGGAGTTAAACCAACTTACATTTATTATGTTAATAAGATCTATATCTATGTCTGTTAATAAAGATATAAAACCGAGTAAAGCTATATAACTCATAATAGGATTACTGTTAATTACATCTACCAAGTTCCTGGGTAGAGCTTTCCAGAATATAGATGATAAATCAATTAAACAAATCCTACTCTCGTTATCTGTAACGAGACTTTCAATCAAATCCATATAGTTAGGATCAGGTAATGTAATTGAATTCGGAACATCTATAGTTGTTATAATTCCGGTCTCTGTATAATTGTGTATAATTAAATACGCACATATGAAAGCAATTAAAAGTTGAACAGGTGTAAGAGATATGACTGTATTCTCTATCACAACATTATAAACATCAGTTGAATTTAACAGTTGCTTAATTTTTTGTATGAAGTAGTTGTAATCAATATAAGCCTGATTTAGAGTTACAAAATACGTTGTTTTTATCTTTTTGTTAGCTGGAATAAAGTTTGGTATGAAAAGTCTGTCTTCACTGTTTGCTAGCAAGTGAATATTTTCTTCAGCTATGTAGTAAAACAATCCATTATCATTTTTTATAATGTAAACTGGATACAGTATAACTTCATTTCCCAATATCCTCTCTATAAGCTGTTTTATGTTTTCTGGTGTTGGTTTAGTTTCACTAAATAGATGATCTGTTATAACTCTTTCAATAAATGGATTGGAAGATATAATGTTAACAAAATTACCATAGATATTTTCAATTATTTTGAGTTTTGTTGTATCCAAAGAATGTCTGATAAACCAATACTCTAGATATCCGAATGCTGAATAAATTGAAAATATGAGAGCATACAACTCAATATCTCTCGCTTTCAGAGTAGGTATGAATTTCTGTATGGTTTGTTCTGCAGCTCCGATGTTAACAAGATTAACAACATTAAACTTTATTACAGTTTTTTCCAAAACAGACATAAATAATTCATCTGATGCTAGATTATTATCTATATCATAAACCATAGATCTTATGTCATCCATAACTAATTGTCTTTCTCTTATTTGTTTTAAGATCTCTTTGTAAACCTTTAAATACTTCTGAGCAATATCATTAAATAAATTGTATATAAAATCTCGTGTTTGATATAGATTCTCTTTAAAATGAGATTGAGGATAGTTAAACATTTATCTGTTTGCTGTAGTCATTAACTTACTGTGAGAAAAATTTCTCAATCATTTTGCCAAACAATCCTATCATAAAGCCTAGTAGCAAGAATATCAAACTCTTTGTCATATCACTCATCCTTTTCTCTCCTTGAGCTAGTTTATTTTTTATTTCCTCAATTTGTAACTCCATATACTTAATTCTCTCATTCAAAATTTGTAGATCTTTAGTTATCTCATTCTTCGTTCTATAATCTAACATCTCAAGCTCTTTTTTTATTGTTGCTTGCTGAACTAATATGTCACTTACTTTTGTTAGTTCTTTTGATATTCTTTTCATTTCTTCAATCAAGAAATCAACTTTTTGATTTAAACTTAATAGTTGTTGTATATGTTGTTGTTGTTCATCGTATTTTTCTTTTAGTGTAACAATATCATCGTATATGCGACTCAGATCTTGTCTGCCGCTTTGGTTTGCCATAGTTCCATGAGCTTTTAAAAGTCATGTTTGTCACATCATATGGTTTACCCATAGATGGATTTATCAGTGAGAAACAAGAATCAACTTACATTAAAAACATAGAAAGAATATTTCGTGCAAGCAAAGAATACAAACAATTTGTAACAATGATCAGACAGGAATATGATGGAGAATATTGTAGAATAACTAACGAACATTATATGGATGTAGAAGTAGAGTTACATCATTATCCACTTACATTATATGAGATATGTTTGATTGCTACACATACATTACTTAAACAGAAGCAGGACATACTAACAACATTTGATGTAGCAAATCTTGTATGTAAGATGCATTTTGATTTGAAAGTTGGTGTAGTTCCAATTGCAAAAACAATACATGAGAAGGTTCACAACCAAGATTTATTATTGCCTCGTGAATGGGTAATTGGTAATCCATGGTCATTGTTAGAAGATCAGGACTTTGTAATTCCTGAAGAGTTTATTATTTGGAAACTAAAACAAGCAGAAAATTTTACTTTACAACAATTTGAACAACTTTGTAAACCTATATTATGGCCTTACGTAAAGCAGTAAATTATGCAAACAAAAAATTATCCTTTATTCACACCTGTAGATAGAATATATGGCTTAGATCCTAATATTGTTAATCTAATCTCACTGTTTGTAGCCATGGGTCATAGTCTACTTAACAAAATCAAAAGCAAATATCTTGTAGAGAATTACAATAAATTAGATTTTGTGAGTAACATACCACAACTAACTTTCTTCAGTAAAGCAGCTAACTCCTACAATTTGATAATAAAAGAGATAAACGATAGTGTTTATGATGAAAACTTTAATTTTCTGCTAACATACAACCCTGATATTATTTTCGACACTTATCATTTTATACTTGAGGGTTTTCTGGAAGGAGCAATAAAATCATATTATCTGCAAGACAAAAATGGTGTTAAAGCATTATCAGCAGATATTTTATCATTTACAAATGAATTAATTAAGGCTATTGTAAAAATTAGACAAGAGTTAGAGAATACAAGTATACAAAGTCTTAGAGTTTTAGATGAGTATCTTGAAAAACTTAGTTCTTTTATTGTTGTTTTGTGGTGAAAAATTATCTCTTAACAAGCTGTTCTTTAATTGTTAATGCTATGAATGCTTGTCCTATAGTTAGTTTTTTATTATCAACATAAACGTAATCAAAGATTGTGTACTTACCTGCTAACTTTGTTGTTAGCAATTCTCTAAGCTCTTGTATGCTATTAACATTGAATTTAAATTCCTTTGGATTATATTTATAACCCAATTCTTGACTTGTTTGTGATCCAACTATTAATCCAAACAGAGCATTTTTATCTATACCATATGTGAAATTATTTATATTTTCTGATGAAATCAAATTTTTTGAGAGTGACATTTTTTCTAAGGCTTCTTTCTTTGCTTCTTCTGTATGTAGTGTATACACTATTGCAGTATCTACAACAAATATACCCGGTGAAATATGAAAGTAACAATAATTAGAGTCATCAACTGAGATATCATACAAAGTTAACTTTTGTTCTGGTTTAAACTCAAACCAAGAACAAGGTATGAAAGCTAAATCTTCGTACTGCTCTATCTCTATATAATTGTTGAATAGTTTCTTTGGATAACCAATAAAACAATAGTTGTCTGGATTGCGAGAAATTTTCTTTGGTGTAGCTTTGATTATTTTCTGTTTGCTAACATCATAAACAAGTAAAGAATGATCATTAGATACTTTAAAATTAGTTTGTTTCATTTTTAGATTGTTAGCATATTCATCTTTTAGTTGTATGTTATATCCATCCAAATTTAGATGTACACTTACTTCTACTATTTTTGACCATCTTAATTGTCCATTAAGGTTTATTGTTAAAATCTCAACTTCATAATCCTTATCTACTGCAAATACAAGATTTGATAGATCTTTATTTACATATTTGATTTTAAAAAGCATATCGTTATACATTTCCAAGTTGAGAGCATATTGAAGATAAGGAATGTTGTTTATGTTCTCACTAAAGTCGTCTACATTAAAATCTTTCAAATTAGCATGTTTAAATATCTTTCTAATTTCTCTTTCCTTCTTTTTAATCTTTTCCAGTTCAAGTTTTTGTTTAAGATTGTTCATACTTAGACAATGCTGTATAAACTAAACAAAAATTATTTTCATTTTTTAATAAGCAATTAAACTTTTTTATGGACTTGTTACAAAAAGATGTTCCGATTCTAGCAAAAATTTATGAAGCAAAATGCTTTTACGATTCTCAGAATAATAGAATAATCCTGTATTATAAGAATCATGTTACAGCTCGAACTTTAGTTGACTTTTATAATCTACCAACAACACCTCCACCGAATAGTTCGTTGTATGTCATATATGACTTACAAACTGGAACATTTAATGTAAGTACAGATCCTCCAACCTATACGGTTAGCAATTCAAAAGTATATGTAACATCGCCGATTAATGCTGAATACGATATGGATAAGGTTATTATTTATAGAATTAGCTGGTATGAAACAGATACAGATATAGACTCAAACCATATACCTACACAGCCAAATACTACAGATATAGACTTAAATCATATACTTACACAACTAAATACTTTTGATACTTTTATGCGTGAACAGCAAGCAAATACTAACCATATACTTACACGGCTAGATACTTTTGATACTTTTGTTCACGAACAACAAGCAAATACTAACTACATACTTACACAACTAAATACTTTTGATAATTTTATTCGTGAACAACAAGCAAATACTAACCATATACTTACACAACTAAATACTTTTGTTCGTAAACAACAAGCAGATACTATAACTGCAACCCATACATTTGATCCTACACAACCTGGTCCTGCATTTCAACTTGGACCAAACGCTCGAAACCAACTAATACGATATTTAAATGCGGACAAAGTTGATGGATTTGACGCATCTCAAACTCCTACTCCAAATACAATACCTGTAGCTGATAATAGTGGAACACTTTTACCTGCTTGGATACCAAGTATGTTTAATTCAGTGGTTGTTATTTACCCATCTGCAAATACTATATATCGAGAGACTGCGCCCTGTTTAATTATGGTAGTTTCGCCAGAATTATTGGGATTAGAACTTTCTCCCAATGGAATAACTTGGTATGGGAGTTTTACGCAAAAATACTATTATCCTTACTATTACGATTACTATTATTATTACGGATATAATGAAGGAGTAATTACCTTTTATGTTCCTAAAAACTGGTATTGGAGGTTTAGTTATGTTCGAGGTGGTTATTGGTTAAAGTTTGTATTTAACTATTAGGAGGTTAGTAGTATGGCGAGGTTTGTTTTGTATAAGAATGATGGAACAATTTACAGACTTGAAGCAGAACTCCCTCCTTCTGATGAATATGTTATTTTCGAGTTTGACGCAGAAGACCCTAATGATATTGTTTATGACGGAACACAAATCAGACTAAAAACGGAAGAAGAGAAACTCGCAGAAGAAAAGCAGAGAAAACTCGCAGAACTGAAGTGGTATGTTGCTAACTTGCTTTCTCAGACTGACTATGTTGTAATAAAAATTGCAGAAGCACAAACACTCGGAGACACGGAAGCAGTAGAACAACTTAAGCAAAAATACGCAATTCAACTCCAACAACGAGAAGCCATCAGACAGTGGAACGAACAGATGAAGCAAGCAATAAGAAATGCGAAGACTTTAGAAGAACTAAGAAGTATATTCATAGACTTCCAATTGTTAATATAATCTGCCAGACCTAAAAAAGTCATAGAAAGCAGAAAAGTAAGGAATAGCAAGGCTTTCAGAAAATGCGGGAGTGTTGCAGAATTTCTGCAAAATTACAGAGGATCAGCTCCAGCAACATCATATTGGATTGGAACTTGATATAATCAAGTAGTGAGACCATTCTAAAAATACAAACCTATTGAAAATTGAAAAATTTCTGGGAAGTGATATAATTTTACCTATGCAAAGCTTTCAGGGTTTGCTGGGTACCCGTTGTGGAACCAATGGAAGGAACTTTGAATACGGGAAGGACTTTAAAATCCTTGCCACTACCCAGCAGGTTCTGAAGGTAGCCTTCCTCTTTTCTGTTCCTAGAAGGAAAATACTCCTCTCCTTCTGCAAGGGAACGTGGGACAGAGTTAGGAAGTGGGCAGTCTTCTTAGAGGCTGATGGAACGATATGGTGGAAGTAATCTTTTGGGGCTCAATTTTCCTAATGCTTTATGTATATTTGGGTTATCCAGTAGTTATTGCAATTTTAGCATACATTAAAAA
>JBMSAU010000160.1:0-3689 GCA_049414625.1 Thermodesulfobacteriaceae bacterium | reverse complement strand
CTTGCCTTCATATTTCTAAGCTTATCAGAACTGCTTTATGTCCTAACCATTAACCACCCCAGTCTATGAATGCCAAAAGTTGACATCTTCACAAATTTATTTTTCCGCTTATAATTATTATATGAAATACTGCCTTTTAAGGAGAAAAAGAGATGCATCCTAATCTTACTTCTCCAATCTGCATGAGAGGACAGGAGTATAAGAAAACCCATGAAAGCCTTAATTCTTGCCGGTGGCTCTAGAAAGGGGAATTATAAAATGGTATATTTAGTAATATCATATTTTACGATTACTGTATTAAGCACTACATATGCTACAATTAATCCAGCTTCTTCTTACGTTGTGACCATTCCAGGATTAATACTACTATCACTGTTTGTTATATCGGTGTATATAGCAAGATACAAAGTAAATATTAAATTCTTACTTTTTTCATTGTTTTTATCCATCATAATCTTAATTCAAACTCTTTTATCCACTTTTATATATGGACAGGAGGCTTTACTTCGTTCTTTACTATCACTAATATTATTGTTTGCTTGCCTTTTTATTTTCGCACCCGTCTTTTATAGAATAATTCATTTATGTGATGATAATTCACTTATCAAAATAATAAAATTTATTTTCATTACATTATTAGGTTTAGGATTCATAGCATTATTTCTACAATACGAGGGGATCCTTAGAGGGAAAAATATGTTATTTATAAGAGAGCCTTCTCATTATGCTATTTTAATAACACCTTTACTTATTTTTGTAATTAAAAACTCAAAATTTAAATTTTTATATCTCTTACCTTCTATAATTCTAACCTTATTAATTAAGAATGCTACATTATTAGTAGGAATTATACTCGCTATTTTGGTTGCATATAGAATCAATACAAGAATTTTCTTTTCTGCAATATTAGTTTTTATCTTGATTTATAATTTTTCGTCCTTTAATCATTATTTTTCCTATTTCATAGATAGATTTACATTAAATTACAAAAGCGATACAGCCAAAGTATCAGTATTAGTATACTTATCTGGCTTAGAACGAGCCTATTTGTCATTGCTAGATAGTACATTTATAGGTTTGGGTTTTAATAGGCTGGGTTTTGTTGGACCTAAAGGTTATTATCAAGATATTTTGTCAAACATGGGTTTGGGCGATTTAAATTTATATGATGGAGGAGCAAACTCTTTTAAATTGATATCGGAATTAGGCATTGTTGGTATTTTTATTCTATTAATTTATCTCTATTATTTTGTAAAATCAATTAATATCATGAAAAGAGCTTCTTTAAGGCCATATCAAATACTGCTTTATAGCTATTTTTTAGCATACTTTATCGAATTATTTGTCAGAGGAGTTGGATATTTTTCCTTTAATTTACCGTTTGTTCTAAGCTCAATTTATATGATTATCAGTAATAGAAATAGTAGAAATAATAAACATTTAAATATTAAAAATCAGTATAACCATGAAAATAGCCTTTAACGCGTTTAGTACAAAAGCAGGTTCTGGTTGTGGAGAAATGAAAAAGGAATTATCTACAGAATCCGAAAGAAAATTTATAGTGATTTCTGGAATTAATATTAGAACGGGAGGGCCTTTATCCATCCTTAGTGACTGTCTTTTGTTTTTAGAAAACTCTCTTGCAAATAAGTACAACATAATAGCTTTGGTTAATAGAAAAAGTCTATTCAATAATTTAAAGAAGATAAAACTTATTGAGTTTCCGAATTCGACTAAATCTTATTTCCACAAACTTTATTATGAATACTTGTATTTTTACTTTTTATCTAAAAAACTAAAGCCATATTTGTGGCTATCAATGAACGATGTGTCACCTAATGTTGAAGCCCAAAAAAGAGCCGTTTACTGTCACAATTCCTCTCCTTTTTATAACATTTCCTTAAAAGAGATATTATTAGATCCAAAATTTTTCATTTTTAACAAATTCTATAGTCTGTTGTATACTATAAATATTAGAAAAAATGATTTTGTAATAGTTCAGCAAGACTGGTTAAGGAATGAATTTGTCTCAAGATTTAAATTGGATCCTATTAAAGTTATAGTTGCTTATCCGGTTTTTAAGAACGATACCTCTAATAATACATCTTTTATAAATATTAAGAAAAATAGGTTAAAAAGATTTATTTATCCTGCATTGCCAAGAGTTTTTAAGAACTTTGAAGTAATTTGCGAGGCTTCTAAGATCTTATTAGAAAAAGGTGTAAATAATTTTGAAGTTATTTTAACCATAGATGGTAGCGAGAATAGATATTCTAAACTAATAAAACATAAATATGGATCAATACGGAATATAAAATTTATAGGACTTCAAAGCAGAGATAAAGTTTTTGAACTCTATAAAATATCTGATTGCCTTATTTTTCCATCAAAATTAGAAACTTGGGGATTACCAATATCTGAATTCAAACATTTTGGTAAACCTATTTTAGCAGCAGATTTACCTTATGCACGCGAAACAGTTGGAAATTATGATATGGTTTGTTTTTTTAACCCACATAATCCATATGAACTTGCAAACTTAATGGAAAATATTATCTATAATAAATTAGTATTTCAATCAAACAAAGTACCACAACCAAAATATCCTTTTGCTCAAAGCTGGGAAGATCTTTTTGATATTCTGCTAGGAGAGGAGTCGCATAATGAATAAAAGTTTAAATATTTCTATTGTCCTTTATCATAACAGAGAAGAGCAAATTAAAAAAGCAATTGAATCTGTGTTAAATACAGATTTAAATATAACTTTATATTTAGTTGATAATTCATCAACTGACAGTTTAAGGGAGTTAGAAAGAATAGACAAAAGAATTGTATATGTATTTAATAACTCTAATCTAGGCTTTGGAAAAGCGCACAATATTGCCCTTAAAAAATCTATTGAAAAAAATATTCCATACCACCTTGTTTTAAATCCAGATGTGTATTTTGAAAAAGGAGTTTTAGAAGAATTATACAATTTTATGGAAAACAATAAAGATGTTGGGTTAGTTATGCCAAAGGTTTTGTATCCTGATGGAAATATTCAGTATTTATGCAAACTTTTACCTACACCCTTAGATTTGTTTGGAAGAAGATTTTTAAATTTTGGTCCTTTCAAAAAAATTGTAGAAAAAAGAAATGAAATATATGAGCTTAGATTTACTGGGTATGATAAAATCATGGAAGTTCCTTATCTATCTGGATGTTTTATGTTCATAAGAACCGAAGTCCTCAAAAAAGTAGGGCTTTTTGATGAGAGGTTTTTTATGTATCTTGAAGATACCGATTTATCTCGTAGAATACATAGAATTGCTAAAACAGTTTATTATCCCTACGTTCATATTTATCATGAGTATGGCAAAGGTTCCTACAAAAGCTTAAAACTTCTTTATTACCATATCAAAAGCGCTATTAAATACTTCAATAAATACGGCTGGTTTTTTGATAAAGAGAGGGAAGAAATAAATAAGAAAATTTTGAAGAAATTAGGTTGGCACAATCATTAGATAGCCAAAGAAATCATAATAGTTGGAATTTTAGATTAGGATGTTAATTCTTCTTTGAGGTTCAAGAGAAATGCTTTGGTTAGTTGGTAAAACTTTCTGAAGAGCTTGTACTAAAAACTTATGTTTGGGACAGAGATAAGCTTTCAGATAACTTTGATGTCTATTTCTTAGGTTTTCAAAAGA
>JBMSAU010000159.1:0-2428 GCA_049414625.1 Thermodesulfobacteriaceae bacterium | reverse complement strand
TGCCTCTTTGTGGGCTCGAAATGAGGACTAGAAAGTGGCTCATAAGAATAATCATAAGAAAAGGGGTCAACAAGGTGTGGAAGGTCGATGAGCTCCCCTTCGCAGGTTAAAACCCCCCGCTCAATCATGTTCTTTAGCTCCCTTACATTGCCAGGAAAAGAATAGTTCATAAGAAACTTCCAGGCTCTATCTGTCAAACCTTTAACAGCCTTTCTATACATACGGGAAAACTTTTCCACAAAATGCTCTGTCAAAAGCTTGACATCACCTCTTCTTTCCCTGAGGGGCGGGACCTTCACCGTGATAACATTGATGCGATAGTATAGGTCCTGGCGGAACTTTCCCTCGGCTACCGCCTTCTCAATATCTCTGTTTGTCGTTGAGATAAGGCGAAAGTCAACTTTTATCGGATAGTAGCCACCAAGCCGGTCAACCTCCTTTTCCTGGACAACTCTTAGAAGCTTACTCTGAAATTGAGGCGTTGTTTCCGTTATCTCATCAAGAAGTAGGGTGCCCCCATGGGCAAGCTCAATCTTTCCCTTTTTGCGAAAGGTTGCCCCTGAAAAGGCTCCCTTTTCATAACCAAAAAGCTCAGACTCAAGAAGAGTCTCGGGTAAGGCAGCGCAATTTATCGCTATAAAGGGACCAAACCTCCTTTCGCTTTTTGTATGAACAAACCTTGCCAAAAGTTCCTTACCCGTGCCGGATTCCCCTACAAGAAGAATTGGAACATCGGTCTTTGCAACCTCTTCGAGCCTTTTGATGATAGCAACAAGCCTCGGGTCCTGTGTTAAAAAACCCTCCTCTTCAAGGATTAGCCTTTTGTCCTCGATGGCAAGAAGGATAGTGCGCTCGATTACTTCAAGGGGTGAAGAAAGAAGTTTTAAATCGTAAGCTCCCGCCTTTATCAGCTCAACTGCCTTCTCTACCGAGATCTTGTTTGCAAGAAAAACTACGTTTGAAGTTAAACTCCTAAGAAGATTAATTAACTTTGGAAAACTCGAACTTATATTATCAGTTATCTCAATTACAACTACATCCGGTTCGTTTTCCTTTGCTAGACCTTCAAGTTCAGAGAGAGTTTTAATCTCAACATCTAACCCTCGCTCTTCTAAGCTATTCCGCAGAAGCTTAAGCTCTAGAGATTCTCCGCATAAGTAAACCCGCCCTTTCATTCAGTAAACAAGCCCCCGTGCCATATCGAATAGTTCTTCGATTTTCTTCTGCCTCTGCCCAAGGTTTGCAAGCTCAGAGTCCTGTTGAGAAAGCCTTTGCCAAGCTTTAGCGCTTTCCTTTAAATTTCCTTTTTTCTCATGATATAAGGCAGAGATTAAAAGTATCCCCGGGCTATCAGGGTACTTCTTTAGAGCTTCAGCAAAAACTGCTTCAAAAAGCTTAAGGTCCTTGTTAAGGGATAAGGATAGAAGTACCACGTAATCGCCTTCTTTAGCGTTGAAGGCAGGATGCTTCAAAATCTCGTAGGCTAAACCAAGGTTTCCTCTTGCTATTGCCTGCCTGTAGATGTGGTTGATTAGGTCAACCTTTAGGTAAGAGGGAAGAGCTAAAGGACGAACCTTTTCAAAGAGGCTAAAAGCTTCCTTAAGGTCTGAAGCTGAAATCTGGTAAGCTTTAAGATAAAGATAGTAGGGATTGTCTGAAACTTCACGTTTATAGCTTCTTTCTAGTTGAGAAAAAAGCTCTTGAAAGAGGGCTGTTTCCCCTTTCTGAAAAGCTATAAAAGAGAGCTTTAAAAGAAGCTCCCCTTTATTATCCTTATTGACGCCAAAAAGAAAGGCTTTGGCATAGGGTCCAAGACTTCCAAGATAAGCTAAATTTTGAAAGTAGACATCACCTATTAAATAAAAAGGATCACCGCATCGTGTATCTTGTAGAAGCTCTTCATCCTCAGTAAGCACGGCTTGAGCCGCGCCCAATCTTTTCTTCTCTAAAAGGTCTTTGGTTAGGTTAACCATAACTTTACAAAAAAGCTCCTTTGCCCTTTGAACCCTATTGCTTTCAGGATACTTAGAGAGGAATTCTTTTATCGAGCTTCTTGCTCTCTCCCAATTTTTTAGGTCATAGTAGATTTCAAACTCAAGGGCTGAAGCCTCTTCGGCAATGGGCAAGCTTTCGTACTTTGATTTTATCTGAGTTATGTAGCCAAGAAGGTCCTCATAGGTCCTCTGAGGCAAAGGTTCCCTCCCCCTTGCTCTTTCATAAGCAAACTGATAGAGACGAAACTTAGATAAAAAGGAAGCCCTGCTTAAATCCCATTCAGTTACGACAAGTTGATGGTAGCTCTTGGCAAGAGCCCTATCTCCTTTTGCCAAGTAAGCTTCCGCAAGCTTAAAAAAGAATTCTCCACCTTGAGTATAGTCTCCGGTTAAGGCAAAATATCTATAGGCTGTTTTTTCCGCCTGATCAAGCT
>JBMSAU010000158.1:0-2487 GCA_049414625.1 Thermodesulfobacteriaceae bacterium | reverse complement strand
GTGTCTGAGTTTGAGATAAATTTATAGCCTTCCTTTTCAAGCTCTTTTTTTATTTCTTTGAAGTTATACACCTCTCCGTTGTAGGTTATCACCAAGTTTTCAAACTCCATAGGCTGATGTCCAAGCGGAGAAAGGTCAAGGATGGAAAGCCTCCTGTGTCCCAAAGCTACGGGAAAGTCTTTATCTATAAAAATTCCCGCATCATCTGGTCCGCCATGAACAAGAGTATCACGCATAAGTGTAATGGTTTCTTCAAGGGAGTAGGAGTTTTTGAAATTAAAGTCAATAAAGCCTACTATTCGGCACATTTTTTATTTCAAAACCTCCTTCCATTCTTCAACTATCTTTTCAATTCTAAAATCCTCAGCTCTTCGTTTAGCTTTTTCTGAGTAATGTTTCCTTAAGCTTTCATCTTCAAGTAGTTTATCTATGGTTTCAATCCACATCATTTCCTTTTCCTCTAAGGGTTCCTTTGCAGTTTTATATTTTACTTCAAAAACAGGCATTAAGACCCCATACTCTGCAAACTCTGACTTTTGGGTTTGATAGTTAAAATCTGTGTTTGGTGCCAATATCTCCCTTGGACCGCTCCTGCAGTCGGAAGATACTACACAAACACCGCAAGCCATAGCTTCAACCAAAACGTTCCCAAAGCCTTCCCACAAAGAAGGGAAAACAAAAAGCTTAGACCTTGCTATGAATTTGAAAGGGTTTTTCTGAAAGCCAAAGAAATAAACATCAAAGCTATCTGAAAGCACATCTCTATCCCAAACATAAGTTTTTAGTCCAAGCTCTTCAGAAAGTTTTACTAAATAGTCCTTCAATTCTCCCTCTCCCAAAATCACAAGCTTTAAATCCTTGTGTTTTTCTTTCAAGGCTTTAAAGACTCTTAGCAGATACCATTGCCCTTTTTGTTTTGTTAGCCTTCCTGCGGTAATTAAAACGGGATGTTTAAAAATTTCTTCGTAGCTTCCTAATGGCTCCTTTGCTAACTCTCCTATTTCATCTATCGGATAGGGATTGTAGATCACTTTTACTTTATTTGAATTAATTCCATAATTTTTTATTAAATCCTCTGCTACATCCTTAGAAACAGCAACCAGTAGATGAGCTCTGTTGTATATTGTTTTAAAGGCTATTGTATAAAACGTTTTTAGTATGCTTCTTGTTATTCCCTTTCCAAAAACAGGGTCCTCTCGTAAGGTCGCTGTGTAATTGGAATGGAAGGAAAGTATGGTCTTTTGATTGCTTATTTTAGTTAAAACATTAAAAAGGTTAGCTGGTTCCATGAAACTTACTACAAAATCAGGTTTTATTTCTTCTTTTAGTTTCCTAATCTTCAAATATCTTATCGGAAAATTTAAAAGCTTCTTAAATAGGTTTTGGGTAGCAGGACTGTTTATGGAAATTATCCGAGTATCCACATTATACTTAATAATATTCTCAAAAACTAAAACAATTCTTTCATAATCAACCAAGCCATTACACAAATTAGCGACAACGCGCTCCGCACCACCGCTTCCTAAGTGAGGGATTATAAACATAACTTTCATGGTTCATTCTTCATTATTGGAGAGTATGTACTTAATACCATCTTTAAACCCTTTAATTGCTGCAATTAATAAATTCCAATCTCTAAGCAGTAAATATTTTGTTACTTTTTTTACAAAAAATTTAGTCATAAACAACCAAAATATAATTGGAGGAATATAATTTTTTATTAATTTATTTATGTCCTTGTATAATAAGAAGTAGTTTCTAAGTGAGTAATAAGCTATGGTATCCGACTTTTCCTCTGTGTATTCAATTAAACCTAATAATTTTTTTCTTTTATAAGCTTTTTTTATCTTTTTAATGAAAAGAATTTCGTTTATGTAAATTACATTCGTATATAACGATGCTTTAAAACCATAAATTGTATCATCAAATATTACAAAATACTTTTTATCCGGGAATCCTATTTTTTCAATGATTGATCTATGAATAAGCATCCCTTCGAAACAACCATAATTTACGCACATCCATTTTTTCTCATATTTAACAAAAGAAATGTCATTTAGTTCCTTTGTAAAAGGGAACAAGTAAAAATGTAAATACTCCCAAGTAAATAATGTCCCATCACTATATACCTTACGAGGATGTATTACATGTGCTATATTTTTATAGGTAAGCATTATCTCTATCGCCTGTGATTTAGGTTCTATGTCATCATCCATCAACCACAGCCAATCGTAACCTTTCTCATATCCTCTTTTAACTCCCTCATAAAATCCGCCCGCACCACCTGTGTTTTCATGCATTCGGACATAATATAATTTTATTTCTCTTCCATCTACTAAATTTTGAACGACAAAATCTTTCTCCCATGGTTCTTTTAAATTTTCAGGTGGCAATTCACTTATATAACCTTTCTCCAATAAGAGCTCCGGAGTCCCATCTGTTGAGGCGTTGTCTATTAGATATATTCCTTGTATAGGTCTTGTTTGT
>JBMSAU010000157.1:0-2440 GCA_049414625.1 Thermodesulfobacteriaceae bacterium | reverse complement strand
TTTTGAAAACCCTTGTATTCACCGCATTAGGAATAAGATATATTGGCTTTGAAGTTAAGCTTTGCATTCTTTCCCTTAAGGTTTCGGCTGAAACTGTTATAAAGTCCACCAAACTTATAACCTCATCTTCAATCTCCTTTTTATACCAAATCCAGCCAAGAGAGCTATCCCAGTTGTCTATACAATCATAAATTACCTTTGTCTGAGGATTTAAACTTTTCACCTGATTAACTATAGGTATAAACTCAGGATGAGGAGCTTCAAGCAAAATTACTAGCCTCTCCGAAAACATCTTATGCCGTTCCCAAAAGTCTTTTATATTAAAATCTTTTATCTGATAAAGCTCTAATAATTCTGGCTCAATATCTAGATAAACTTCCTTCTTCTCCTCAAAGGATGGATAAACATTACAGAAAACAACTTTGTTTTTATTCTTCATCAGCTCTAAGGAAAGTTGAGTTCCTCTCTGCCCACCGCCTGAATCTGTAAAAGGAACCAAAGATAAAATTAACCAAACACCATTGATATCGTTTCTTAAATATTCGTTTCTCTCCTTTCTCCCCTTTAAAAATCCTTTAAAATGTTCTCTAATAACAGTATGTCTAATAAATCTACTTTTTATCCACCATTTCTTTAAATTCCCACTTTTTAACCATTTGGATAACTCTTTGTAATATTTAAATTCACCCAAACCTATTAATCCATCTCCCCATCCATAAAGAAAAGCCTTTTTAACAGCTTCTTTTTTGTTTGTTGGTGCATGCCATAAAACTTTTATCCTTTTATTTATGATCCATAAATTACTTATCTTTCTGTATCTAATCGCAAAAAGGGTATCTTCTCCTGTATAAGGTAAAAATTCGGGATAACCTCCCACAGATAAAACTTTGCTTTTTTTTACAAGTAGACATTTTGAACTAGGAATGTAGTTAGAATAATCAATGCTTTTCCAATCCCAGACAAAGCTTTTTGCCCATATGTTCTCTACTGTAGGCTCATATATACCAGCAATAAGGTCAGCGGAAGGAAATTCTGAAAGAGTGGCTAAAAGAATTTCAAATAAATCATTCCCAAACTCAACCCCTGCATCAAGTAAAATTAAAATCTCATTAGTTGCCTCTTTAATTCCAATATTTCTATCTCTTGCAAGCCCCTTTTCTTTGGAAACTATTAGCTTAATGTTTACTTCTTTGCCATAATCTTTTATAAACCTTTGTATTTCGCTAAGCGTATTATCAGTTGAAAAGTTTTCAACTACTATAACTTCTTCCGGTTTTAAGGTCTGGTCTTTTATTTTGCACAAAAAAGTATAAATACTCTTCCCTTCATTCCTTACAGGGGTTATCACCGAAAACTTTAACCCTCTATCTTTGATTTCAAATCTTTCATCAACTACCTTGACTTCAATCGGCTTTAAGATTTTTAAATTTTCATAGGGATTGAATTTCTCATTTTGATTAGAGTTCAAAAATCTATTAGGTCTTATAAGCTTATAAACATACTTAAGCGGTGTGTTATATATTATCTTATAGCAAGTGCGGGCAACCTTCCAAAAGTTGCTTGTATAAATTTCGTTTAATTTATTAACATAAAAATCCCTCTGAGCCCTCAACTCCTCATTCTCTCCCCTCAGCTCCTCGCTTAATCTCTGAAGGTCTGAAATCTTACTCCTTAGCTCCTCATTCTGTTTCAAACTTTCATTAAGGTTTTGCAACAGTTCTTCTTTTTCTTTCATTATTCGGTGTTTCTCAGCCTCAGATAAAGGTAATTTCTCAATTAAATGAAGATTAATCAAATTAGAAAGCTCATTTCCCAAAGAAAAGTTCCTTACAAGGTTAAAAAGGACCTTATCTCCGAAAATTGTGGCATCTTCTGCATCAAGTATGGCTGAAAAAAGGGGCTCTTTCCAGAAATATTCTTTTTCCTCAGGCAAATTCCTAAGCTCCTCCAAATATCGTTCTACTATCCTACCTTCGTCAGCCTTCTTTTTTACCCAATCCCTAAGTAAAGCCCTTTCCCTTAGAGCTTTCTTCATTCCCTCCAAAAGTTCATCTATATCTACATTTGGAGTATATCGCCCAGAAAAATTCCTCTTGGCAAAATCCTCAACATTCTCTAAGGTCACAACCCCCTTAACCCCGTCATATCCCACAAGAATTGCAGGGATCTCCATGGCTAAAGCCTCAAGAATAACCCTTCCCATTCCGGCTACAGCAGAGTAGCCTGCTTTTATAGCCTCATCTAAGTCATCTCTATGTCCCATAAACCTTATCCAACTCTCTCCCCTTAACTCATCCTTTACCCAAGCTTTAAGCTCTTCCAACGAAAAACCATCTCCAAATATGTGAACCGGATTCCTCTCCTGGGGAGACAGCCCAGACCATAAATTTAAAAAGGCTTTTATTCCGGGAAGCTTATCGCTATCGAGCCTGGAAATAAA
>JBMSAU010000156.1:0-16504 GCA_049414625.1 Thermodesulfobacteriaceae bacterium | reverse complement strand
CTTTACAAAACTATATAAATGCTTCAAAGTCAAAACACTTCTCCTCATAGTTTAATAATTTAATCCTTAATTAAAATTTTTGAACAGCCCCCAAGTCTTCTTGACAGTTTATTTTTTTAGTTTATAATTAACATATAAAGGGCCGGTAACTCAGTCGGCAGAGTACCAGCCTTTTAAGCTGGGAGTCGCAGGTTCGAGTCCTGCCCGGCCCAGAGGGAAAGAGGGCAGCCCCCATCGTCTAGCCAGGTCCAGGACACCGGCCTTTCACGCCGGCGGCAGGGGTTCAAATCCCCTTGGGGGCGCAACTCCTTCAATCATTTAAACAGTTTGCCCATGTCTTCAGAAAAAGCACTCGTCCTTCTCAGCTCGGGAATGGATAGCGCTGTATGTGCAAGCCTTGCTGTGAGGTCATATAAGTGCATTTTTCTTCATTTTCAGTATGGGCAAAGAGGAGCTCAAAAAGAGCTTGAATGTTTCCAGAGGCTTGTTGAGCATTTTAAGCCAGAAAAGCATTTTGTTGTTGAACTTCCCTTTTTCAAAAAAGTTGGAGGCTCAAGCTTAATTGATGAAAGAATAGAAATCGAGGAAGATGTCACCCCGGGTATACCTTCAACTTATGTTCCATTTAGGAACGGAGTTTTTTTAAGCATAGCTACTGCCATTGCTGAAGCCTTAGAAGCTAAAAGAATCTTCATAGGAGTAAATCAGGTTGATTTTTCAGGTTATCCAGATTGTCGAGAAGAGTTCATTAAAGCAATGCAAAAAACGATAGCTCTTGGGACAAAAATTGGTGAAGAGCTAAAAATAGAAGCCCCTCTTCTTTATCTATCTAAAGCTGAGATTGTAAAGCTTGGTTTAGAGTTAGGCGCTCCTTTTCATCTTACCTGGTCTTGTTATCGTGGTGGAGATAAAGCATGCGGTCGTTGTTCTTCTTGTAAATTGAGGCTTAAAGCCTTTGCTGAGGCCGGAGTGCAAGACCCCATCCCCTACGAGATATGAAGACATTTGTCTGTAAAAGGTGCGGAGCTTGCTGCCAAGGAGAAAGCACCGTTTCTTTAACAGAGGAAGATGTGCTAAACATAGCTAATTACTTAGGACTTTCGGTAGAAAAATTTTTAAGGGATTACACGATAAAGAAGGGAGAAAATAGGTTAGAAATGCGTGTGGTTAACAACCACTGTATTTTTTTTGATGAAGAGGAAAATCTCTGCTTAATCCATCCGGTTAAGCCCAAGCCTTGTAAAGATTGGCCTTTCCCAAGGGCTATATGGAAAAGCGAAGAGAACTTTAATATCATAAAAGAAAGTTGCCCCGCTCTTTCTGAATTCTCTTATAAGGATTTACTGAGCTTAAACGTGTTTAAATCGAACTAGGTTGCCGGTCAACTGAGAGCTGATATTGTTGTTCAGCTTGGTATTGTTGTTACTAATTATTATTTTCAGTCTGTAAGTTCACGTTTTTTGGGGGATAATAAATTATATGTCATTCTGCCCCGAGGCGTAAGTTCACGGGTCTTTTGTGAAATTTCGTATAGAGGAGCGGATGTCTGCTGAGCAAAATGTTAGCCATCCAGTCCGTCGCTCTGCGATTAGCTTTTTGAATAAGAAACACTTAGGAACGGTTGTCTCTCTCTCAAACACCTGGCCAAACCTGCTTGACAAATTAACTAAACAAAGCTTAAAATTCGGTTTTAAATAAGGCTTAAAGCTTCTAAAGGAGGAAGGGATGTGTGGAATAGTAGGGTATGTTGGAAAAAGACCGGTTTTGCCTGTTCTTCTTGAGGGTTTACGAAGGCTTGAATACAGAGGCTACGACTCAGCTGGAGTTGTCTTTTTTGATAAAGGAGGTTTGAGAGTGCTAAAAAGAAAGGGCAGGGTGTACGACCTTGAAGAAGACATCTATCGGAGGTCTAATCTTGAGCCAAAAGCCCCTGGTCTTGGTCATACAAGATGGGCAACTCACGGAGAACCAAACGAGATAAACGCTCATCCTCACTTTGACTGCAAAGCAACACTTGCCATTGTTCATAATGGAATAATCGAAAATTTTTACGAACTTAAAAAAGAACTTATTATCAAGGGACATAAATTCATTTCAGATACAGATACTGAAGTTATAGTTCATTTAATCGAAGAGTATGTTGAAGAGGGTCTAAACTTGTTTCAGGCGTTTCTCAATGCTTTAAAGAGGCTTAAGGGAGCTTTTGCTGTGGCTATGATAAGCATTAAGGAGCCTGAAAAAATTTATGTTGCCCGGTTTCAGAGTCCGGTAGTTGTTGGGCTTGGTGAAGGGGAAAATTTTTTGGCATCCGACATTCCGGCTTTGCTTCCCTTCACAAAAAAGGTTGTTTTCTTAGAGGATGGCGAGGTTGCTATACTCAGCCAAGAGGAGGTTAGATATTTTGATTTTCATGGTAGAGAGCTGAAGAAAACTCCTCAAATTATAACCTGGGATTTGGCAAGCGCAGAAAAGGGCGGCTATTCTCATTTTATGCTTAAGGAGATCTATGAGCAGCCCTCAGCTCTTCAGCAAACTCTTCTTGGTAGGGTTGACTTTGACAAGGGAAAAATTGATTTTTCTCGTGAAGGCTTAACCCAAGAATTTTTTTCAGGGATAAAAAGAATATTTCTTGTGGCTTGTGGGACTTCTTATCATGCCTGCCTTGTTGGGAAGTATCTTTTGGAAAGGGTTATAGACATTCCAATTGAGGCTGACCTTGCTTCAGAGTTTCGCTATAGAAATCCTCGTTTAGACAGTGATTCTCTCTTTATTGCTCTCTCTCAATCTGGAGAGACTGCAGACACTTTAGCGAGTTTAAGGCTTGCAAAAGAGAAAGGAGCAAGGACTCTTGCAATTTGTAATGTGCTTGGAAGCACGATTACCAGAGAAAGCGACGTAGTTCTATACACTCAAGCTGGTCCAGAAATAAGCGTAGCCTCAACAAAAGCCTTTACCACCCAAGTCTTGATGTTTATTCTACTATCTTTATATTTGCAAGAAATCTATCAAAGGGATGAGTTTAAAGAACTTAAAGAACTTATAAAAATGCTCCCCAAGCTTCCTGGTCTTCTTAAAAAAGTCATAGAAAATCTTCATCCCAGAATTAAGGAATGTGCAAAAAATTGGTATGGGGCAAGCAACTTTCTTTATCTTGGACGCAATATCCTCTATCCAATAGCGCTTGAAGGGGCTCTAAAGCTTAAGGAGATTTCTTACATACATGCTGAGGGTTATGCTGCAGGGGAGATGAAGCATGGACCAATTGCACTGATAGATGAAAATTTCCCTACAGTCATCCTTTCCGCTAAAGAGCTTGGCATAGTTCATGAAAAAACCTTATCTAACGCCGAAGAGATAAGGGCAAGAAGAGGTCCTATTATTCTTTTTACTACAGAAGGGGAAAACAAATTTGAAGATAAGGTGAACTATATTTTTTATATACCAGAGACAAGTTACGCCTTCTTGCCAATACTTTATGTTGTGCCCTTACAGCTTTTAGCCTATGAAATAGCCTTTTTAAAGGGTTGTGACATTGATAAGCCAAGAAACTTAGCAAAGAGCGTAACCGTTGAATAATTTGGTAGAGGAGGGGTTGAGATGGAGTGTAAAAGAGAAAGAAACCTTAAGAGATGCAACTGCACTTACGACCCTTGTAGCAAAAAAGGTATTTGCTGCGAGTGTTTGCACTATCATCTGAAGATGAGGCAGCTTCCTGCTTGTGCCTTTCCCAAGGAGGCCGAAGCAACCTATGATAGAAGCTTTGAACACTTTGCAAGACTTGTGATGGAGGGGAAGGTTTAATGGATGTAGAAACACTTAAAGATCTGATAATTAAACTTCTTGAAGATAAAAAAGGAGAAGAAATACTACCTATTGATTTGAGAAAAAAAGTTGATTTTACCGATTACTTTTTGCTTTGTACTGCTCATTCTACAAAACATGCCCAAGGTTTAGCAGACTATGTAACTTTAGAGCTTAAAAAAATAGGTATTATGCCCCTTTCAGTTGAAGGAATGGAACAGGGTAATTGGATAGTTTTAGATTACGGCTCAATCGTTGTGCATATCTTTTATGAGCCTATTAGGAGGCTCTATAATCTTGAGGAACTGTGGCTTGATCAGCCTCAAAGGAGGGTGAAAAAACTGTCTCAGGAACAAATAGATTCTCTTCAATCCTCTTCAGGAGAAGTTCTATATTAAACCCGGTTAAGGCTGATATGGGAACCCCGTCTAACTCTTCCATTAAAGATTTAACCGTTGCTTGTTGGAAGGGGTCAAGGTCTTCGAGTAGGTCTATTTTATTAAAGGCAACGATCCTTGGAACATGTCTAAGCTCCATCTCATCAAGTATGGCCTCTACGGTTTTTATGTGATTTTCTAAATCAGGGCTTGAGGCATCGACTATATGAAGTAGAAGGTCTGCGCTGTACAGCTCTTCAAGCGTTGCTTTAAAGGCTTTTTTCAACTCCTCCGGTAACTCTCTGATGAAGCCAACTGTATCAGTTAGGAGAAAAACTTTTCCACTCGGGGTTCTTACCGCTTTGGTAACAGGGTCAAGCGTTGCAAAAAGCTTGTCTTCAGCTAAATAGTTAGAATGGCTTAGTCTGTTTAAAAGAGTAGTTTTTCCAGCGTTTGTGTAGCCTATTAG
The DNA here is from genome assembly GCA_049414625.1 of Thermodesulfobacteriaceae bacterium. Taxonomy (GTDB): domain Bacteria; phylum Desulfobacterota; class Thermodesulfobacteria; order Thermodesulfobacteriales; family Thermodesulfobacteriaceae; genus WYEG01. Next base: position 11,857 of record JBMSAU010000156.1, on the reverse strand, counting down.
GGCAACCACTTTAAAATTAAGCTTTTTCCGTCTTTTCCTTCTCAGAGCTCTTTCTTCAGAAATGCTTTCAAGTTCCTGCTTAAGCCTTGCAATCCTGTCTCTTATCCGATGTCTGTCCACTTCAAGCTTTGTTTCTCCTGGTCCTCTTCCACCGATGCCCCCCGTTAAGCGAGAAAAGGCATCGTCTTTAGCCCTAAGTCTTGGTAAGGCATACCTAAGCTGGGCAATTTCAACCTGAATCTTTCCTTCTTTGGACTTAGCTCTCTGGGCAAAGATATCAAGAATAAGTTGAGTGCGGTCTATAACTTTTAGATCTGTGGCTTCGGTTAAGGCTCTAACCTGAGAAGGAGTGAGCTCTCGGTCGAATATAAGAAGATTAGCCCTTTTCCTCAAACACTCAATTAAAACTTCAAGGAGCTTACCCTTTCCAATGACATATCGAGGGTCAATTTGTGCCCTCCTTTGAACAACCTCCCCAACGACTTTTACTCCGGCAGTTCTTGCAAGTTCTTTAAGTTCCGCAAGCTTATTTTCCCAATCTAAGTCCCCAGGTTTTCTAACAAATATCAATATTGCTCTATCTTCCTTTTCATGAAGAGCCTGAGTCCCTGATACCCTTTCAAACTCCTCTTCAAGGTTTCTGATAAGCTCCTGAAAATTTTCCCTTAAATCCCAAGGATAAACGGGCTTGAAGAAGTAGAAAAGCTTTTTAACTTCATCATCGAGGGATGTGCTATAAAATTCTGGGCTTGGCAAGATATGGGCTATATGGATCCTTCCTACTCTTCCATCTTCATATACTTCTTGGGCTCCGATTAGGTCAAGCCGTAAAAAGGCAAGGTCAATGAGGTCATCCTGGTCAAGTCCTGAGGATTGATTTTTCTTCACAAGATGAGTATGGATAAACCTCAATCCCTTTAGCCTTGCTTGATGGTCCCTATATCCATGTAGCTCTGGTATCTCGATCCGATTGTAGGAACCAACGACTACAAAATCGATATCTCCTTTACGGTTGATTAGGACCCCAATCTGTCTGTTTATCTGATAAGAGAGATAGGCAAGCTCTTGAGCAAGCTCAGAAGTGATTATGCTTTGTGGTGGAACCTTTCTCCGATAAAGCTTTTCTAAACTTCTAATGATGCTTGGCTTTAAACCAGCGATGTTGCCAAAAATTTCTCTACTCAACCCTTTTTCTACTCTACCTCTACTTAGAATATCTTTTGTATAAAACTATATATCATGAATTTAAAAAAAACAAGGACAAATTATAGGTTTTTTCACAAAAACCCTCTGAGGGGACAAGAGGGCTCATGGTAATAAAAAGCATAAAACATAAAGACAAACCGCGTTGGCCCTAAAAAAACTACCGTAGGGGCCACTAGCCGAGCGCCTAAATTTTTACAGGACAAGCGAGCTACTTGTCCCTACATAACCTCTTGGTTTTATTAACACAGTGTGAAACTATTCATCAATTGCCTTACTTTGAATTAGCCCTAATAAGATGATAAACTTTAAGACCCTGAAGAGCCGATTTAAAAGTTTTCTACTTGTTATAATCTTTTATTTCTTTTCTGGTTTACCCTTAGGTTATCTCTACACTTTTCTTCCTGTTCAACTTCGGGCTCAAGGTGTTGAGCTATCTACAATAGGACTGATCTCGTTAGCTGGGTTGTCCTGGAGCTTAAAACCACTATGGGCTCCTTTTATGAATAGACTTTTTTCAAGAACCTTTTGGATGGCTATCTTTGCCCTTCTTCTTGGGGCTAACTTTCTAATACTTAGTTTAAGCACCTTAGAATTTTCTATTTTTCTAATCTTTCTTCTATTTTTAACTTTCTTTTCTTCTTCCTTTGATACTGCTCTTGATGGATGGTTCATTGAAGCAATCCCCAGGGGTTTGCAAGGTCAGGCAAACGGTTTAAGGATCTCTTCCTATAGGGTGGCTCTGATAGTTTCTGGAGGATTAGCTACAGCCCTCTCTCAATTTATCTACCCAAACTACATTCCAGCCCTTTTTGGAATACTGTTTTTAGCGCTTTTCCCTATTCCGCTAAAGTTTGCTTCAACTACTTTAACAATCAAAAAGGAAGGTAAGATTGGATTAAGCATGTTTATTGACCCTTTCAAAGACCTTTTATCTCGAAAGTCTGGATTGCTGATTCTTCTATTTGTCTTTACCTATAAGATTGGTGATGCCCTGCTTGGTGGTATGGTCCATCCTTTCTGGGTTGATCGAGGTTTTGAAAGGGCTGAAATTGGGTTGTTTGCCGGGACGCTTGGCACGATCCTAACCATAGCTGGTGCCATAGTAGGAGGTATAATCACTACGAGAGCGGGACTAAAAAGCCCTTTTTTTCCCTTGGTCTTCTTCAAGCTTTTTCAAACCTTGGGTATACTGCCTCAGCCCTTCCCAACCTACCAAGAGAAACAGTTTATCTAGCAAGCGTTATCGAAAGCTTTACTGGAGGGCTTGGAACTTCAGCCTTTATTACCTTTCTTACAAGCCTTTGCCGAAAGGAGGTTGCTTCATCTCAGTACGCCATAATCTCTATGCTCTTTGGTCTTTCCACAACCCTAAGCCGAAGCCTAAGCGGGTTTTTAGCTGAAGCCTTTGGCTACGCGGGATTTTTTTGTTAAGCTTTTTTATAGCTCTTATTCCACTCACCTTCATCAGACATTTGCGTTTAAACGGATACTCAGAGGGTTAGGCTAGGCTTTAAAGAAGATTTAAGAGAAGGGTAGGGAAGTTAAGTAAAGGATAAAGTTCATCAAAAAGCTTAAAATAGGGTTGATGATATGATGTAGAATACCCGTTAAGGCAAGAAAAAGAATGATTAAAAAACCTATCACTTCAAGCCTTAAGTAGTTGTATCTATATTCTGGAGGGAGATACTTTACTATAACCTTGCTTCCGTCTAAGGGTGGAATGGGAAGAAGATTAAAAACGGATAAAGCGAGGTTTACCCTTGCTCCAAGGTATAGTATCTTTTGAAAGTAGCCGACGGAGGGGCTTGAACTAAGGGCTTCCAATGCTTGAAGGGTAAAGGCAAAGAGAAGGGCAAGAAGTAAGTTAGATAACGGACCAGCTGCGGCAACCAAAGCCATATCCCGCCAGGGATTTCGGAAATAGTTGGGATTAATGGGGACTGGTTTTGCCCATCCAATGGCTTGAGTAAGAAAAAGGGTTAGCGTCCCTAAAAGGTCAAGATGCTTTAAAGGGTTAAGAGTCAAGCGACCTGCATACTTGGGGGTTGGGTCTCCACAAAGCCAGGCTACATAACCGTGCGAAAATTCATGCACAGTTAAAGAGATCAGCAAAACAGGGATAAAAAATAACCAAAAAAATGGGTCTAGCATAGATAAACCATACTCTAATACTTTAGCTGGGATACCACTTGAATATTCTTCAATATTTCAAGCGCAACCTTTACCTGCAAGTCCTCTTCCGGAGAAGGGAACCTTCGAGGGAAGGTTTCTTCAGTTTGGTTTGAATTTTTAGCCTTTGTCCTTGAAATTTCAGAGCTCGGGATTACAAAATCTGGGGTTATTCCTATGTTATGAATGGATTGTCCGGATGGCGTGTAGTAAAGAGCAGTCGTTAGTCTTACAGCGTAGTTATCCTCTATAGGAATTACTGTTTGCACCGAGCCCTTACCAAAGCTTTTTTCGCCAATGACTACCGCACGTTTATTGTCCTTTAAAGCAGCGGCAACAATCTCGGCAGCTGAGGCTGTGCCATGGTTGATTAGGATGGCTATTGGGTACTTATGCTTTCTGTTTGAGGGGTTGGGTTTTGCCCTAAACTCCATTTGATTAGCCTTAGTTCTACCTCTTATTGAGACGATAAGACCTTCTTCAAGAAACTCATCACTAACCTGTATGGCTGCGTTAAGAAGACCGCCTGGATTGTTTCTTAAATCAAGTATCAAGCCTTTAATCGGCCCTTCGCTTTCAAGCTTTTGAAGAGCAGATACCAACTCTTCTGCAGTCTTTTCTTGAAATTGGGAAATCCTAACGTAGGCATATCCTGGCTCTAACATCTTGCTCCGAACGCTAACGATGGGTATTACATCTCTGATAATAGTAACTTCAAAGATGTCCCGGTCCCCTCTCAATATGGTAAGCCTGACCGGAGTTCCTTTAGGTCCACGTAAAAGCTTTACTGCATCCGTTATCTTCATCCCCTTAGTACTCTTTTCATCAATCTTTAAAATTTTATCTCCTGGTTTTAGTCCAGCTTTCCAAGCGGGCGTACCTTCGATGGGAGCAACTACTGTTATTACATCATCCTTGATGGTTATCTCGACCCCGATCCCGGTAAAGCTTCCCTTGGTTTCAACCTCAAGCTCTTTGAATTCTTCAGGCTTCATCAAAGAAGAATGAGGATCAAGGGAGGAAAGCATCCCTTGAATCGCCCCTAAAACCAAATCTTTCGGATTAACTTCTTTGAAATAATTTTCCTCAATCAGACGATAGACCTGAGAAAAAAGTCTAAGAGCCTTATAAGTTTCGTCTTTCTTTTCCTGAGAGATGGCAGAAGAAAAGGCAAACAAAATAAGAATGATAATAGAAACAAAAATGAGCCTACGATTGATCTTAGCCATTCTACATACCTCCATAGTTCTATAAACTTAAATAATTTTTAGAGAACTTCAAGATGTTTTATTTGAATTTAGCTTAAGGTAAAAAACTATAGTTGTTGGCAAAATCTTATTTGTAAAGTATCTTTAAACAGAATGGGAAAGAGATGGCTTTTTTTAATCGTTGCTGGGTTTTTCTTAATTAGTTGTGCTACAAAACCTGGACCAAATCTTGCCTCTAAGGCCTCATTGATCCATCCTAAAAGCACTACTAAATCCGAGATACTACAATACTTTGGACCCCCAGTTCAAGTTTTTGTAACTCAGCATGGCAAGGAGGAGTGGTATTATTACTATCGAGTGAAAAACTTTTGGGAAAATTTACCCATAGTAAGACACTACAAAGGGGTAGACTATACTGAGGTCTTAAAGATTGTTTTCCAAGGTGAGGTTGTAGAAGAAGCTCATTACTATATTGTTAAACCACCCTACAAAAGGTAAAGGTAGGTATGCAGAGCATGGAAAAGGTTGACATTTATCGTTTAGCTAGAGAGCGGATGGTTGAAACACAGATTAAGGCTCGAGGCATAAAGGATGAAAGAGTTCTAAAAGCTATGCTTAAAGTTCCAAGACATCTCTTTGTTGACGAAGCCTTGAGGGACCAAGCCTATGGGGACTTCCCTTTGCCAATAGGTGAAGGTCAAACCATTTCTCAACCTTACATTGTAGCCCTAATGACTGAAGCTTTAGAACTTAAAGGGAATGAGAGGGTTTTAGAAATCGGCACCGGGTCTGGATATCAAACCGCCATCTTAGCAGAACTTGTCCTTTGGGTCTACACCATAGAGAGGTTCCCTACGCTGCTTGAGAGAGCAAAAAAGGTTTTAAAGGAGCTTGGTTATAAAAACATAAGCTTTAAGCTTGATGACGGGACGCTTGGCTGGAAAGAGGCATCTCCCTTTGATGCTATCATTGTGACAGCGGCTTCTCCCGATATTCCGCCCCCCCTTGTTGAACAGCTTACTGAGGGTGGAAGGATTGTAATCCCTGTAGGTGATGAATTTTCCCAAACTTTAATCAAGGGAGTAAAGAGAGGGGGGAAACTTCATACCAAAGCCCTTGAGCCCGTTCGTTTCGTTAAGTTAGTGGGTGCTTATGGATTTAAAGAATAGACGAATTGCAATTATCGGCGCTGGTATAGCCGACGAAGAGACTTACAATTTAGCTTACAGGATAGGGAAGCTTTTAGGGGAGAGAGGAGCTATTATCTATACCGGCGGTCTTGGGGGTGTGATGGAGGGAGCTTCTCGAGGTGCCTATGAGGCTGGAGCTCTAACTGTTGGAATTTTACCAGGAAATAAGGCTGAAGAAGCAAACCCTTATGTTCGTGTGCCCGTTGTTACCAACATGGGTGAGGGTAGGAATGTCATACTCGTTCGGTGTGCCGAGGTAGTTGTAGCCATTTCTGGTGGCTACGGGACTCTTTCAGAAATCGCTTTAGCTCTAAAGATGTGGAAACCGGTTATAGGTCTTAAAACCTGGGAAAACATCCCTGGGGTTATCTATGTTGATACTCCTGAAGAAGTTTTAGCTAAAGTTTTAGAATTTTTGATTTGACCTACAAAAGCTAAAAGCTTTTCAAGCTCTTTGGCTTTAGGTTCTACGATTTCATCCAGTTTTAGATTACCAAGGAAATAGACTCAAAACCAACCTTAAGAACCTTTTTCTTGCATTCCCAGACATGGATTTAACTATCCTGTGGACTTCTCTCTTCCTCTCCTCCTTTAGCTTTACTTCATAAACAAAATAGTAATCCCTTAACCTCTACCCCTTAATTTTTTTTAATCTGCGAGGTTGAAGATACCTTTGGTGTAGAAGAAAATTGCCAAGGTCTTCATAGTTCGTTAAAAGTAAAGGCCCTTACTGTCTTTTGTCAAGCCGACCAACGGGAAAAAAAAACTTTAGAGAAGCTCTCGTAAAAATTTAGCTATGGACTTACGATGATGGGGACGTAGAGGGAGGTTAGGTAACCTTTTGGTTTGTAAAATAAATAATAACCCTTAGGAGGAAGCTTAACTTTCTTGCCCTCAACGAGTGCCTGGTTCTTTTCAGTATCCACTTGATAGGAGAGGGCTCAAGCACAAGCCTTTCCGTTTATTTGCACCTTTCCCTTGTTTAACGAGGTCTGCCAGCCTTTCTTCTTGAAGCAAGACAAGCAAGAGCTAAAAACTTGACAAGCTTCATCAATAGAGGGGCACTTCTTCCATCAGAGTCGGTATTCTTTTATAGCTTGTTTAAAAATAAGCCTCCTTTTCTTCTTCTCCATGAACCAAAAAGATTTTTCTGGATTTTGCAAAGTAAAAAGCCACTACTTTAATTCCTTTTGTCCAGCATGGGAGGAAAAACCATTGAAGGTGTGAATTTCTGCTCTAACGAGTATTTCTTCGCTAAAGAGATGAACCATTTTTTCACTGTCTATAAGTTTTCTTTCAATGGTCCCTTTTGGCTGAAAGTCGACAAATACGATGCTGCACTCTTCTCACCATGGGTTGTACTTTAGATGATGGAGGATCCTTTCCCCGCTCAAGGTGCCGTAACTCGCGATGATTATAGCCATCATGGATTTAATGTTGTTGATGGCTTTTGACTCTTCTATATCCTCTCTCATGTAAAGATTGGGTAGGTTAAATGAGTCTTTTTGGCGAAAAAACTTTTAGTCTTTACTCGTCAAAATACTCTGGGTTATCTAAGAATATTTTTGTAGCCTTAATAGCCAAGGGGCTATTAAGAAAGATGTAGCAGGGTAGAGAAGTCCGTGATCGCAGAATTCTCTGGGAACAAAAAGGAGCTCTTGGGCTAGTTCCAAGGCGAAGGTTGGTATTAGAAAATTACCCCCCTCTCCTGCAGGTTTCAAGGGATAACTTGAAGAAACTCCTGTTTAGTCTCTTCAAAGGGTTTATGATCTCTATCACCGTAGGTAGTTTCTATCAAAACAAAATCAGCATCAGGAGATGGATAAGTATAGTCGTTGACTATGGGCTTATTTTTATTCCAAGGTCGACAAAGAAAAGAAGTTTTTTTCTTTGTTTCAAGGTTCTCAATCTCTAAAAAAGAGGCCCCAAAGTGTGCCCTGTGTCTTTAAAAGTGATCTTTAATCTTTCTTGAAAGAGTATGATGGTTTATCGTAAGAAGTTTCAACTTGGAGACTTTTTATAAAGTGTTTTTTATAATGCTCTAGCATAACCTTTGCTGCATCAAGAAGCATGATTTTGGCGAGTCGCAAAGTGGGTTTTGTTGCTACAACCCTCCCCCTAAGACCTTCTTTAACTAAACACGGGATCCTTTCGCAGTGGTCTAGATGGGCATGAATTAAAATCGATTAAGAAATATCCTTCTATTGACAGAGAAAGAAAAGACGATTTTTTCGTACTCCAATTCCTGAAAAAGTCCACAATCAATGAGGATCTTTTTTTTCCTCATACCTCTAACAAATAAGAACTGCGAGTTTTACCCCTTTTGCTACTCTAAAAAAAGAAATTTTTGCGGAAGTCTTATCCATTTTTTTACCTTAAGGTTACGGCAAGAACCTGTTTTAGCGTAGTCTCTCCTTGTAAAACTTTTAAAATACCATCTTGCTTTAAGGTGATCATTCCTTTTTGCATGGCTACTTTTCTGATCTCATTTGCCGGGGCATTTTTAACGATCAAATCTTTAAGATCCTCATCCGGTACAAGTATTTCATGAAGGCCAATCCTACCTTTAAACCCGGTAAAATTACACTCTTCACATCCAACGGGTTCATAAAACACCGCTTCTCTTATAAGAGAATCTGATAATGGTTTGACTGGATGTTCTCCGTATTCAAACTTAATCCTTTCTATTTCTTCAGGCTCTGGAGTATAGGGCCTTTTACAGTATTTACAGAGCCTTTTAGCAAGCCTCTGCGCAATTATTCCAAGAAGAGAATCAGCGAAGTTAAAAGGGTCAATGCCCATTCCAAGAAGTCTTGTTACTGTCTCAGGAGCACTGTTTGTGTGTAGAGTGCTAAGAACTAAATGCCCGGTCAAAGCAGCCTCAATCAAAGTGTGTGCTGTTTCTTGGTCTCTTGTTTCTCCTATCATGATAACATCAGGGTCTGCTCTCAAAAAAGCTCTTAGCACTCGCGAAAAGGTTAAACCGATCTTGGGGTTAACCTGGACCTGCCTTAGACCATCCTGAACTATTTCAACGGGATCTTCTGCTGTCCAGATCTTTTTATTGGGCTTGTTTAAATATTCTAAGCAGGCATGGAGGGTCGTTGTTTTACCTGAACCGGTTGGTCCTACACATAAAATTAATCCGTATGGCAGGTCAAGGATAGATTTCAACATAGCATAATGGTCGGGCAAAAGGTCAATCTCTTCGAGGGAACGAAACTCTATCCCCCCAAGGATCCTCATCACTACATCTTCATTGTTTTCTATAGTAGGAATGGTTGCAACTCTTATTTCAAAGGTTTGCCCATCTTTGGTTTTAAATTTAATCTTTCCATCTTGAGGAAGTCTTTTTTCTGCAATGTCAAGACCTGCCATAATCTTAATTCGAGATATGCAACTTCTCTTTTGCGATTCGGGTATCGTCATAAAAGGGAAACATTCTCCATCAACTCTAAACCTAACCAGTAATCCCCTTCTACCGGTTAAGCTCTCCCAATGAATATCAGAAGCTCTTCTTCTATAAGCTTCTTCAATAATCTGGTTGACAAGTTGAACAACCGTAGAATCTAACTCTAATGCTTCAGCCTCTTCTTTTTCAGTAAGAACCTCTTCTTCTTCAACTAAAAGTTCAAGTATTCCTTCTTGGTAGTAAGCCTCTATGGCGCTTAAAACATCTTCCTTAAAAGCAAAGGCAATTTCAACTTCCTCTAAATTTAGAAGTCTTTTAATCTTTTCTACTCTTTCTGGGTCTTTGGGGTGGTAGGTAAATATGTAAACTTTATCTTGATAGACATATGGAATGGACAAAAGTTCCTTAAAAAAGAAACTTTTTATGTTTATTACCTCGGGCAATTTTTTTACTTGACGCTGAGCTAATAGTCTTTTTAAGTCTAAGGCAGGGATTTTGTAAAATTCTTCAATACTTTTTAAAATTTCGACCTTTGGGATACGGTATTTTTCAAGGATAAAGCTTTCAATACTTTTACCCTGTTCTGCTGCTTCTTCGGCAAGTTGAACAGCGACTTTAAAGTTAATAAAGATCTTTTCTCTTAATTTTTTAAACCTTTCTAAATCTTTATGAAAAATTAATTTTTCTAATATTTGAGTATACTCATCCTTGGAAGTCTCTTTAGAGAGTAGCTTATAAATTTTTATAGCCTTTTCTAATTCTAAATTTTCAAGCAAAAATTTGCCCAGCCATTCTAAAAGCTTAATCCTTTTTTCCCTTGGTAAATCTGGTCTTTGCGAGAATTCTAAAAATTCAAAAATTAAAAGACTTATGTTTTTTAGTGAAATCCTTTTTTTTATCTCTTCTTCAAGCTGATTTTCAAAGGCTGAAGGATTTTGGAGATACTTTTCGATAAGCTCAAAAAGAGCCTGGGTGTTCATATTTTTTATTATATCATTGAAAGGTTGAAAGAGGAATTGGCCCGATTAAATTTTATTTTAGTCGCCTTTGAGACTAACTTTTTTGATTGTTAGAATGCAGTGTAAAATAAAGTTTGAGTTTAAAAAAAAGTATAAAAAAAAATTTTTTACATTGAATTTTGATAAGATAGTTAAGTATTGTAAAAAAGCACAAAATTTTTAGTCTTGACATGAATTATTTTTTAAGTAAATTAAAAAAAAATCATCCAAATAGGAGGGGGCAATGGCGGAGGTTAAGAAACATGATACTCCGATGTTAAATGAGCTTATAAGTGGTCCCTGGCCAAGTTTTGTTGATGACATTTACAATTATGCAGAAAAATATCAGAAACAAGCAGCCTTTGACATCCTTGGACAACTGGAGCTATCTTACAAAAACAAGGAAACTCATTGGAAGCATGGTGGAATAGTGGGGGTTTTTGGCTATGGCGGTGGTGTTATCGGTAGGTATTCAGACCAGCAGGATAAATTCCCTGCGATTTGGGCTTTTCATACTCTTCGTGTTAACCAGCCTGCGGCTAAATGGTATCATACATCACTCCTAAGGAAGCTTTGCGACCTCTGGGACCATAGAGGTAGTGGAATCGTTAACCTACATGGGTCAACAGGAGATATAATTCTTCTCGGTACAGTTACAGAGCAGCTTGAATATATATTCTATGACCTTACGCATCAATTAAAGATGGACTTGGGAGGCTCTGGTTCAAACTTAAGAACTCCTGAGTGCTGCGTGGGGATGTCTCGCTGTGAATGGTCTTGCATTGATACTCAGGATATTACCTACGAGTTGACCATGCAATTTCAGGATGAGCTTCATCGTCCTGCTTTCCCTTACAAGTTTAAAATAAAGGTTTCTGGTTGCCCAAATGACTGCGTAGCTGCTATTGCCAGAGCTGATCTCTCAATTATCGGGATCTGGGCTGATAATATTAAAATTGACCAAGAAGCAGTAAGAGCTTATGTAGGTGGGGAATTGAAGCCCAATGCTGGTGCTCATTCAGATAGAGATTGGGGTCCATTTGATATTAAAAAAGAAGTAATTGACCTTTGCCCAACAAAATGTATGTTCTGGGATGAAAGGGAAAAGAAGCTTTACATTAACAATAAAGAATGCAATCGCTGTATGCACTGTATCAATGTAATGCCTGAAGCCTTAAGACCTGGTGATGACAGGGGAGCAACCATTCTTATGGGAGCAAAAGCTCCTATATTGGAAGGGGCTCAACTTTCTACGGTCATCGTTCCATTCATGAAGTTAGAACCACCTTATGACAACCTGAAGAACCTTATTTATAAAGTTTGGGATTATTGGATGGAAAATGGTAAAAATCGGGAAAGACTTGGGGAACTAATCCAAAGGATCGGATTAAATAGATTTATCGTTGACGTATTGGGCTTAGAACCATTACCGCAACATGTAAGAGAACCAAGGTCCAACCCTTACATTTTCTGGAAAGAAGAAGAAGTTGAGGGTGGTTGGACAAGAGACGTTGCTGAATTTAGAAAACGTCATCCAGTGTAATAAATTAATAATAAGGAGGGGGAAGGGATGAGAGAGAAGCCAGAAAGACCAGACCCAATTTATAATCAACCGTACGACCCAACCTTAGCTGAAAAACTATACAATCCTCAAAAACCTATGGAAAACAGGAT
>JBMSAU010000155.1:0-3025 GCA_049414625.1 Thermodesulfobacteriaceae bacterium | reverse complement strand
TTATCCTTTTCTTCTTTTCCCTTCAGGAAATAATCTTCTACCTTCCAATAAGGGAATTCCTCAATGTTTCCCTTTTGGTCTAAAACTAAAAAGTGCCCTGGCTTTAGCTTATAGACATTTTCAAAGATAGAATAAGGTGCTGGTATGTAGCCGTATTTCAAGTAAAGCGAAAGCCCAGTGAGGTTTAGTTTTTTTTCAAACTTTGGGTGTTTGTGAAAAGCTTTTAGCTCTGACGCAAACATAAAAAGTCCGTTTTTGTAATAGTAATACAGAGGCTTTACACCAATCCTGCCCCTGCAAAGGCTCAGCTTTTTGTCCTTTTTGTCCCACAGGGCAAAGGCAAACATGCCACGGAACTTATGGACCGCAGAAAAGCCCCACCGGTGGAAAGCCTTTAAAATAACCTCCGTGTCTGAGTTTGAGATAAATTTATAGCCTTCTTTTTCAAGCTCTCTTTTTATTTCTTTGAAGTTATACACCTCTCCGTTGTAGGTTATCACTAAATTTTCAAACTCCATGGGCTGATGCCCAAGCGAAGAAAGGTCAAGGATGGAAAGCCTCCGGTGTCCCAAGGCTACGGGAAAGTCTTTATCTATAAAAATTCCCGCATCATCCGGTCCGCCATGAACAAGAGTATCACGCATGGATGTAATTGTTTCTTCAAGGGAGTAAGAGTTGTTAAAGTTAAAGTCAATAAAGCCTACTATTCGGCACATTTTAGGAACTCCAAGATCTCATTAATATACTCTTTTTCATTTTCTTTAATAATTCTTTCTATTTCCTTTCTATACTCTTTAATATAAAGCTCTTTAAGTTTAGGCTTATATTCAAAGAAAGATTTATAACCACTGCTTATCGTTGAAAGTATATTTTTAAGCTTAGGGCTTTCAATCTGGATAGTCTTAATTTTTTTATTCGTATATACGGTCTTAGGTGTTCTATGCTTAGGTTCAACAACAGTAAAAAATGCCACGATTTTTTCTACTTTAGATAAAAGACTTATGTGCAAAACCCCACCGTCGGGGCATATTACAGCGTAAGCACTGTTTAGTATTTGAATTGTTCTTTCTATACTATCAGTGTATAGACCTTTCACTGCATTGTTTAAAGAAGCAATAAGGTTTTGGCTATATGTTTTGGCTTCGTCATCATACAGAATTAGAACTTCATAACCTAACTGGATAATGCTATAACATAGATTACTCCAAAAATAACCAGGAATTTCCCTCAATTTATCTTTTGAATAAACAAAGAGTACAACTGTTTTTTGTGAAGAAAGTTTATAATCGCTTATATTTTTAAGCTTAGGTATTTTTTCATTTACAGAAAATCCACAACACCTAAGTAAATTTCCTAAAAGTTCTCCGTAAAAACTATTATATGGATCATATGCTTTGCAGTTTTCCATATTTGAAGTGCCTAAAATATCTAATCTTGACTTCCTAAAAACTAAATCCAATGGATCATAGCATACTTTATAATTTGCGTTTACTAAGAAAAGTGCATAGATATGCTGAATATAAGGCGATGGAAGTATTGCTAAATCGAATAAGTTGTTAATATTCCTTAAGGTTTTATATAGTCCCATTGTGCTTTTGGGTGTATAGATAATATGAAGATTTTCATAATCTAACAATTTCCAGAAATTATCGTAAGGAGATACTATGTATAATCTTAAATCTTTTCTATTGTTTAACAAGTCATGTATGTAATAAGAGAACATTATATTATCTCCCAATCCATTTTGCGGAGGTGTAATAATTATTATATTCTCTAATTCATCAACTCTCAGATTTTGATTTTTAACAACAAAATATAATTTGGCAGTATAGCAAAAGGGAATTTTAATAGCACGTTTAAAATTGTAAAAGAAACTATTCACTTTTACACTTGTCCACTCTAACATTTCAATTTTCTGACTTGCAAGCCTGGAAATACAAATGTATTCCGTTCTCTTTCAACCTTCCAATATACCCCAAAGCAAAAGGCAAAAGCATAGCATTCCTGATTAGTTTAAGCATTATAAGTATGTAAGCTTTTCCTTTACTTGGGCTAACTTCCGCAAGCTCCTCTACCGCATAAACTCTTGCTTTTCTCTCATTTCCAAGCACCATACCCTTTAGCTTTATTTTAAGCTTGTCTAAGTTTCCAAAAAGCTTTTTCTCAATATAGGGAAAAAGTCCTATGAAAGGGAAATCTAATTTATAAACCTCAATATATTTAAACCCAGAAAAACTCAAAGCTTTTTCAAGTGAAGGCTTTGAAAATCTTAGAAAGTGATCAGGTGGATAATCTCGAAAGCATTCCCAATCCATTTCCACAAATAAACGATTCCTATTTGGCACGCTTCCCGCTATGTATCCTCCTTCTTTCAAAAGCCCTTTTACCATTTCCAGAAATTCCCTTGGTTTATCCTGATGCTCCAAAACCTCAAAAAAGGTGATTATATCAAACTTTAAGTTTTTCTCCTTAGCATATTCATAGAATTCTTCCAAGCTCATGGCAAAAACGGTGTCAATATCAAGGTTTCTTTTTGCACTCTCTACGGATTTTTTGTCAAAATCTATTCCCCATACTTCAAAGCCTTGTTCTTTAGCGTATCTTAAAAATCTTCCGTCTCCACAGCCCACATCTAAAAGCCTACCCCTTACATTGGAAGGAAAGTGTTTAAAAAATGCTTTGTGATTTTCGCCAAGCCTTGTTCCTACACCTTCATGGAATACAATGTAGTATTCAAAAACTTCAACTTCACTTTCATAGAATTCCGGGATTATCTTTAGTGGTTCCCACCAATGGACATCGCAGTTTGGGCACTCGTAGCGTCTGTATTCTTGGTTGTTGTAAGGAAAAACATAAGTTTCTTTAAAATCCCTTTCTTCAACCTCTGTGTAGCATATGGGACATTTGACCTTATCCATGGCTTTTTATTTTAACATACTCTTCCTCCACCTAAGACATCGCTTTTAGAATAGACCCAAGCACCCAGAAGCTCCAGAGAGTAGCATAGACAGTGGATGCTTTCTTT
>JBMSAU010000154.1:0-49877 GCA_049414625.1 Thermodesulfobacteriaceae bacterium | reverse complement strand
CTCTTTTTTAAGCATTTTCTTCCTCCTTTAAAGTATAGGTTTTTAAGCTCTGGAATAAAAATCGTGAATTTGGCGTAGTTTTAGAGATTATCTCATCGTATAAGCCTTGTTTTTTCAATTCTTCAAGTAAAGTATCTAAAATTTTGTAAGTAAACTCATCCTTTGGGGAAAGCTTGTAGATGATGAAAAATTTAGATCTTTCAAAAGAGGTTATCCCAGCATCTGTTAACACCTGAAGGTGCCTTGAAATAGTTGGCTGAGAAAAACCGATAATGTTTACTAACTCACAAACACAATGGGGTCGAAAGGAAAGCAAGGCAACTATTTCAACCCTTGTAGGGTCAGAAAGGGCTTTCAACACCTTTGTAAGCCTTATCAAATCCATTTTTATCTTCCCCTATTTTAGGATCATCGTTGCTACTTTATAAGCAGTCACGATTACGATTAAAAGGGCAAAAATCTGCTTAATTCTTCCGCTCGGAACATAAAGGCTTGTTGCCCTTGCCCCAAGATATGAGAATATTGCCCCCACTCCCACTAAAATTATAGTAAGATTAAAATCCCATTTAGCCGTGTTAAGATGGGGTATAAGAGCTGAAAAGGAAGGAGGACATGCTGCAAAGGCATTAATTCCTGCAGCTCCTTTCGGGTCAAACCCACACAGGACAAGAGTTGGCACAAGGAGAAAACCAGGCCCAACTCCAAGAAGTCCGCTTAAAACTGAGATAGGTATAGCCAAAATTGCAGCAAGTTTAAAATTTTCTCGACCTTTCTCTTTTGGTCTGATGGGTTTAAAAAGTCTATAAGCAAGAAAGACCACCGCCAAAAAATAGATAACCCAGATAATGGTTTGAGGGATGTGGTGAGCTAAGACTGCACCTGCTGGGGCTGAAACTGTAGTAATAATAGCGAGTAAAATAGCTCTTTTCCAATCTACCAATCTGCTCTTAGCAAAGCCAATGGCGCTTAAAAGGGCTGTAACACCGTTTAACAAGAGACTTAAGGGTTGAACTTGATGAACAAGGTCTTCCATAAAGAGCCCTAAAAAAGGAGTGGCCGCAAAGGCAACGCCTAGACCAAGCATTTCCGATATGAAAGAAAGGACAGCAATACCGAGGGGGATTATCAAGTTGTTCATAAACTTCCTTCCGTTAAAGCATCAAATTTTAATTAATACTATATAGCAATATAGCTATATGTCAAAAGGTACTTAGCTAGACACCTAATCAAAAGAAACGCCACCGACCCTTCCCGTTTTTAATTTAACTTCCGATAAGATATATTATGTAAAATTTAAAACAAAGAAAACTTGACAGATTGGAATTGTAAATGAATTTACAGAGCTTTGGGAACTCTTTCTTCAGATGGCGTGCTGTAGGAGTTAATGATAAATAATCTTTGATTAGAAAATTCTACTAATTCTCCCTCAACCTCAAACACCATTTCGATGACCTCTGAGGTTACCTCACTTGCAAATCCTTTCCAAAGGAGCTTGCCATCTTTCATGAAGAAAAGCTCATCGCCATACCTTAGTGCTAAATTCAGCTCGTGTAGCACAAGCAAGGTGATTAGGTTTAGTTTATAGGTCGTTATTTTAATGATCTCCAGGATCTCTATTTGGTTCTTTGGGTCTAAATGGTTTATAGGCTCATCGAGAAGAAGCACCCTGGGTGTTTGAGCCAAGCATCTTGCAAGGAGAACCTTTTGAAGCTCACCTCCGCTAAGCTCATCAACGAACCTATTCTCAAATCCTTTAAGTTTAAGCTCCTCAATGATAGAGTTAACTATTTCTAAGTCTCTATTCCCAGGTCCAAATGTAAAATAAGGCTTTCTACCAAGAAGTATAGTTTCAAAAACGGTCATTCGAGGAACGTGGTTTGGTCGCTGGGGTAAATATGCGATGAGCTTTGCTATTTCCTTTAAGCTAAGATTTTGCAAATCTTTGTTAAAAAGACGGACTGTGCCTATTTTTGGTTTTAGAACCCTAGCCATGGTTTTTAAAAGCGTTGATTTACCTGACCCGTTTGGACCTAAGATTATGTTAACTCTTCCCTCAGAAAAAATTGCATCTATACCCTGAAGAACTAAGCTTCCGTCATAACCTACGTATAATCCTCTTACCTCCAAACTCAAAATCTATTCCTCCTTAACAATAATCCTAAAAATACCGGAGCGCCTACGAAAGATGTAATAACACCTACGGGTAAAACTATAGGAGAAAGGATCGTTCGGGCTAACAAATCTGAAGCAAGAAGTAATCCAGCTCCTGCCATCGCTGAATAAGGAATCAATAGAGTATAATCATTTCCTATTAAAAGCCTGATAATATGAGGAGATATTAAACCAATAAACCCAATTATACCTAAAAAGGCTGTGGGTACTGCTGTCAGAAGGGCACAAACCAAAAGAGAAAACATCCTCAAAAATTTAGGATTTGTTCCTAAATTTTTAGCCATTTCATCTCCCCAAAGCATAGCGTTATAATTCCAACGATTTAGCCACAACAACGCAAAGCTTGTGCAAAAAGTGAGAGCCATAATTTTATTTTCCTGCCAACCTGCCTTACCCACATCTCCAAATGTCCAGAAAACCGTTGAGGCTACTCTAACTTCATCTGAAAAATACTGAAGAAACATGGTCGCTGATGTAAAAAGACTGCTTAAGGCAACGCCAGCTAGGATGATGGCTTGAGGTGAAAGACCTCGCAAGAGGGACAGCCCAAGTATTATCAATACTGTAAGAAGAGCTCCGCAAAAGGCTGAAAAAACTACTGGCGCTCCATGAATTATAGAAAAACCTATAGGTCCTACACTAAAGGTTCTCCCTGCTCCAAGAACAATTATGGCAAAGGCTGCACCATGAGAGACACCAAAGGTAAAGGGTGAGGCTAAAGGATTTCGTAAAACATTCTGCATCACTGCCCCAGCAACACCTAAGGATGCTCCCGTTAATATCGCACCTATGGTTCTTGGAAGCCTTATCTCCCAAACTATGTAAGCCTCCTCGCTATCCTTTTGAAAAAGTAAATGCATAACATCGAAAAAAGAAATATTTATCGACCCGTGACTTATAGATAAGAAACGCTAATAAGGTCAAGAGAAAAAGAAGAAAAAGCCCCAAACTCCACTTGAAAGGCATTATTTTAACAAGATTTCCTTTTCGGTAAATTTCACTTTTTTAAAGGCTGGGTAAGTGCTTATAAGTTTATCATAGGGGTCAACCCCAAGAAAAGTTTTTAAAATCTCCCTTGCTTTTTTCTCGAAGTTCAAGTCACCAAAGCCACTCTCATGCACTGTTTTCCCGATAAAATAGGAGTTGATTAGCATAAGCTCAATGTTTGGCCTGTAAAAATTAAACGGAAGTAACGTGTAGACTTTTTCATTCTTTACAGCCTTTAGCCGTTGATAAAAAGTCTTATTTTTACGGTAATCATCTGCAACGAGCGAAAAACCGTTTGCATCGATTAAAAATGTAATCAGGATTCCAGAAAAGTAGCTTCTCCCGGTCGATAAAAACATGCCCTTTTGCTCCTAAATCATCAACCACGTTTTTTAGGTTTAACCAAAATAAGGGTGGATAGTTAGCCTGCGTGCTTGTAATTCCGTGAGGGCCACGCATGCTAACTGCCCCAACATAAACAGTTGGCATCCTTCCACTTCTTTCAGAACGCTTCTTTAGGTCTTCAATGCAGACTCTGAGGTAGTGGATTAGCTCTTCTGCCCTTCTTTCCCTGTTTAATAAAATCCCCAAAAATCTTAGAACATCATATACATCTTCTATTTTAAAGCCTTGAGCTCCTATTGAAGCTAAAACTACTACAGGGATACCTGTTCGTTTTTGAATAACATCTGCAAGGTCAGGCTCATGGGTGAAGACAACATCCGGTTTGACTGCTATTAATTTTTCAAAGTCTGGAAGCTTACCCGGTCCACCCTCTCCAATTACTGGAAGCTTGTCAATCTTATCAGCTATAGCATTCCAGTATGCTCGACCTACAGGTGGATTTCCTTGAATAGACCTTTGTTTTTCAAATCCCTCTATGCCTACCACTTTGTCAAAGGCCTTCAAGTAGACTACATACCTTAAGGTCCCATGAAGGGCTACTATCCTTTCGATTTTCTTGGGAAGGACAACTTCTCTACCCGCTTGGTCGATTATCTTGATGGTTTCATTTTTAGCAAAAGAAACGCCAAAAAAGCAGATGACAAAGAGGCAACTAAGAAAAAACTTGACTAATTTAAATCTCAAGGCCCCTTGCATAGTTCCACTTCTAAGTCGAAAGCAATATTCTTGAAGCAAGTTCCTTTGCAGGAACCAATACTTCATCAACTAACCCAACTTTACCTAAAATTGAAGCTTCATACACTTTGGAGGAATAAGGAAATACTGCATCAACCTCTAAACCATTAGCCTTGCATAATTCTAAAACTTTTTCCCGAAGCTCATATGGTGCTTTGTTCAAAACAAAAAAGGTTCTTTTACCAAGCTCTTTTGCTAAATCGTAAGCTCTTTTCGCCACTTCAATAGAATCAAGATAAGGTTCGGCAACGACAATAACAGCATCAACTTCCTTTTCAATTCCCCTTCCAAAGTGCTCCACGCCCGCCTCTGTGTCAAGAAGAAGCACTTCTCCTTCTTCAAGGGCGATTTTTTCAAGAAACTTTTTTGTCAAAAATCCATACGGACAGGCACAACCTTCAAGGGACTTTCTGATCTTTCCAATGGAAACCAAAGCCATGTTCCCTTTTTTAAAAACATACTCCTCTGGAAAATCAGAAAGCTTAAAGGTCTTTTGGTTGAAAGGGCTTACTTCCTCAAGCGTTGGTTCAGTTTTTGACTGAAAACTTTTCCTCAGAACTTCCTTTAAAGCGGGCTTCCCTCCAAGAAAGTCAACCAAGGGCTGAGGAGCTGAAGGAAAACCAAAATATTTGTGAAGTGAATGGTTGCTTTCATCTCCATCAACCACGATAACCTTAAAGCCTTGGTCTAAAAAGGCATTAGTTAAAACATAGGTAAGAAAGCTCTTCCCTACCCCACCCTTTCCGCAAATGGCAATCTTTTTCATTTCTACCTCCTAACCTTACTTAAGCCTAATCTTGCTTAAAATTTAAAGGAGAGGCTTCCTCTTACCGTAAACGGTGCACCAACTGCATAAGTAGTTCCACTCACCGCATCATCCATCGCATGGATCACTGAAATATACTTTTTATCAAAAAGATTATCAACCTCAACCGACACTTTAAAGTTCTTCATAAACCCAATCCTTTCCCGTGAATAACTGACCCTTAAATCACATACTAAAAACGATGGTATTCTCTCAGTATGTTCGACATTACCGTAACGTCTGCTTAGATATCTTACTTGGGGCATGATTTCGAAGTTATTATAATTTAGTATCAGACCAGACACTACCGTCCATCTCGGAACATCTACAACTTGTTTTCCCTTACTTTTTAAAGTCTTACCAGCATAAGTAATGTCTTTATCATAGGTCAAATGGTTGTAAGTTGGATTTAAGTAAAAAACTAAACCCTCTCTAAGATAGAAATTTCCTGCTACTTCAACCCCATACCCTTTAGCCCTGCCTACATTTTGCCGATAGTTTACAGGTCTTAGTTTTCTTGTTCTAGGGTCAATAACCATAACCCTTGGGTCTGAGATAGTAGTAAGAAGTTTTCTATGTTTTGAGTAAAATAGCGTTGAAGTTACGTCGAAAAATTTACCATGCATGCGCAATCCTAAGTCAAAGTTATCAGACCTTTCAATATCAAAACCTTTAAAGAGGTCGTTCAAAGTTATTCCAGCTTTCCTAAACTCATCTCTAAGCCTATTGTAAAGGGTTACAAGGGGTAAGTAATTATAAGGTCTAATAAAAGTTCTTCCATAACTAAAGTATGCTTCGATGTTTTCGTTAAGTCTATAGGATAAACCTACCGTGGGAAGGAAGATGTCGTAGGTTCTTGCTTCCCTATCAAGGTCTGGTGCTCTCTGAAGCTTTAAAGTGGTTGCATTAGTAACAAAGCCTTTACTGCCTGGGTCTTTGTATTTGAAATACTTCAGTCCTGCCTGCCAGTTAAAATTGCCAAAGTCTCCTGCAATTTTTATATAAGGTGAGTGGATATAAGATTCCCCAGAAGCAGCAAAAACACCAAAGCCGCGATAGAGTAGAGCACCTGTCCCGTTTACTATCCAGTAGTTTTCGGTGTAGATATTAATGTCCGCGCATTCGTAATGATAACCGATAACAGCTAAATGATTGTTTATCGCTAAATTCAGGTTCCCAATAAAGCCCTTTCTTTCGATGTCCCTCGTTCTCTTTAGAACGCCTGGTCTACGCTGAAGTTCTGGGGTTCCATCCCAAATTTTAGCATCCTCGCTTGAGTAATATGGCTTAAGATTAAAGGTTACATTCTTAAAAAGCTTGCCATCTATCACCGCAAATAGGTCTCTGTTGAGATGCTTAGCTTTGTTGTATTTGTAATAAAGATAATCCTCTCTTGGATTACCCGTTAGCCGTTTGTTAAAATCAAGCCGACGGTGCCTCTCTAAATCTCTTGCCTGAGAATAATCTAAATACCTATACTTGTCGTGGGTTATCTCATTGAAGTTGGCAAAAATCTTCACTTCAAGGCGCTCTCTAATAGGTTGAACAAAGGTTAAATTTAGGTTGTGTCTTGGTCCAAGGTTTCCCGGTCCTTTCCATTTATCAGATTCTGTGTATGAATAAGCCGCCGATAACCTTGAACCAAGGTTATGAAGCTTGCCTGTATCTACCCTTGCATAGAACTTGTAAAAGTTAAAAGATCCAAAGGATTGCGATAATGTTATATCTGTTTTTTCTTTAGCCCAAGCTGGTCTGAGCTCGATTACACCAGCCCTGTTGCCAACTCCAACCCCAAGATCAGCAGGAATAGCACCCTTGTAAACCGCTATGCTTTCAAAATTCTCAAGGTCATACACATAAGCCCTCGGACCTATGGGGTTTGCCCCATAGTTTGGGACGCCTTGAACCGTCAACCCTCCAAGATAGCCTCTAATTCCTCTTATCCTTACATTGATGTTCTCAGCCGCAAGATTGTTTGGGTCAGCGCTTTCAAATACAACTCCAGGCAGTATACTAAGAACTTCATACACATTTAGCGTTCCCTTTATCCCAGAAAGTTCCATCCCTCTTTTAGTTATCTCAACCCCAGTGTAAACAGTTTCTCCAGCTTGTTTGGTAGAAGCACTATCCTCTTTTCTTTAATTACTATCTCTTCGAGTTCTACCTCCCTTTTATCAAAACTTGAAACTTCTGCAGAGTATGCAAGGTTCGAAAATGTAAGAAGTCCAAAAATCCCTTTAACTAAGCGCAAAAAGATAGGAAGCCTCATAACCCTCCTCCTTTGACGTTCTTTCAATATAATAGCACGATTTAAAAATTTTATCAAGCAATGTATGAATTTTTTTATTTTTATTGTTCCTTAAGTTTGATTAGTTTTTTTTATTAGTAGTAAGAACAGTGGTAGAAAAACAAAGATCTAGATAGATGGGATTAAAAACAAAGAGAAGAAATAACGATCAAGAAAAGATTAAGAGCTTTTTTACCTTAAGAGCTGGGATGATGATAGTTCCGTCAATTCCTGTTAGACATTCGGCAAGATTTAATTTGTGAAAAAAACCTGTAAACAGACAGGCGATAGCATCAAGTTCATCCTGCGATGGGTAATCTACTTTTAAGCTTAAACCAAAAAAACCGCTTAATGTTTTGTAGAGAGCCTGTATGTTATCCCTGTCTTTGCGCTTTACTCCAAAGACATCGTAGAAGGCACCCGGAAACACCTCATAGACCTCTTTACCAAGCTTAGAAAGCCTTTCCCTAAGCCGCATACCCCGCTGAGTAAGCATCCTCATCGGACCAAGGGTAATAGGAAAAAACTTAATCCCTCTCTTTCTTAAAAGTAAATCGCACTCCCTAAAATGATGCTCGTTCCTAACCTCAAGCGAGGTCCTTCCATGAGGAAGAGTTAGTGGGGCATCAATATAAATAAACTGAAATTTTTGCATAATTTCAAGTAATTCTTTTTCATTTCTGAGAGCGAATGTCACGATCGTATTGTTTTCTACAAAAGATATGCCAGTATTCCTCTTTTCAGAGCCTGCGAGGTCAACCCCGAGAAAAAGTTCATAATCAATCTGAGTTGCTAAATTTCTAAATTTTTCTTTATCCATTCCAGCAAGGATGCTAGTTTTTCTTCTGTCTCTTTTCTCTTTATCAGGAATAGTGTAATTTTATCGCATAAATCTTTAAACTTTTTCACATAATGCCTAGCGTAGGGCTTTTCTCTAAATCCTCCGTAAGAAACAATCAGTAAAATTTTTTTAAATTTCATGCCCCTTTTTTTACAAAGAAGATAAAAATAGGTGATGGGGGGACAGTTTATGGTCCATTTTGGAAAGACAAGAATTAAATTTTCGCTTTGAGGGAGGGTGGCTTTTGAGGGAATGGGTAGTCCCGGGATAAAAGATAAGGCTAGCCAGGCTAAGTAAGGTAATCTCGGAGGCTCTATTTTTTTTACTGGTAGGTTTAAGTTAGTTCCTAAAAATTTGGCAATCCTTTCGCAGGTTCCAGTATAACTGAAATAGAAAACCTCTGTTTCTGTCAAATTTAAATAAATTCTCTGTTTTTATATTTTTCTTCTAACTCTGCTTCCTCTTCTTCTTTCTTTTTAAGATAAAGCTCCCAGTCTACTCTTTTTTCAAAGTTTGCTACCTCAGTGGCGATAAGCTTCTCTTTAAAACCTGGTCTTGTGATGTATGGAAGCACAGCCTTTAAAAAATTCTCTTTTAGGCTTTGATAGATAGCTGAAACTTCTCCTTCAGGGATAAAGGTTCTTTCCTTTTGATAGCGATAGTAAAGGAAACCGTCTGTTTTTTGAAGGAACTGTTCATAGTAAAAGCTTGATGAAAAATCTTCCCGTCTTGGTTTGACTCCTACTTGAGCAAGAAAACCAACCAACCAGCGGTCTCCAGCAAGCTTTCTTGAATAATCCCAGATTTCCAAGATTAAACCGTTACCAAGGTCGATCTTCTCAACCATTTTGCCTTCCCAAAGTGGTTTAAAGTTCCTACTTGGCGGTTGCCAGCGGTAGCTCATAGGTTAGGACTCCTAGTTACTCAAAGTTTGCTACTTGACTTCCTTTGCTTTTATTATAGATTAAAAAAAAGAAAAATGGGAGGTGGTGGTGTGTTTGCAGTTATCAAGACTGGAGGTAAACAGTATGTTGTGGAGCCGGGCATGAAGCTTGTCATCGAAAAGCTAGAAGGAGAGGTATCTCAAGAAGTTGAGTTTACTGAGGTTTTATTAGTTAAGAAAGGAGATGAAGTTTTGATTGGGCAACCTAAAGTGGAAGGGGCAAAAGTTGTAGCAAAAATTTTAGAACACTCAAGGGGTCCTAAGATTATAGTTTTTAAAAAGAAGCCCAAAAAGGGTTATAAAAGAAAAAAGGGCCATAGACAGTGGTATACTCTGGTAGAGATTAAAGAAATCGTTGTTTAGGGGGGTGAGAAGGTATGGCTCATAAAAAGTCGGGTGGTGCTTCGAGAAACGGAAGAGATTCAGAATCAAAACGCCTGGGAGTAAAAAGGTTTGACGGTCAATTTGTGAAGGCTGGCGAGGTTATCGTCCGTCAGAGAGGTACAAAGTTTCATCCAGGTTTTAATGTGGGGCTTGGCAGAGACTATACAATCTTTGCTAAGATTTCCGGCGTGGTTAAGTTTGAAACCAGACACGGAAAAAAGGTGGTAAGCGTCTATCCGGTATCTCAGGCCTAGGGCAATAGGGGGTTAAAATTTGTGAACCCCCTTCCCTTCTTTTTACTTGCCTATCTTTTAGGTTCTATTCCTTTTGCTTTAGTTGTAAGTCTTCCTCAAGGGGTTGACCCTCGGAAAGCAGGAAGTAAAAACCCAGGAGCAACGAACGTAGCAAGGCTCCTTGGTAAAAAATGGGGTTTTATTACTTTTCTTGGAGATGCCGGAAAGGGAATAATTGCCCTTTTCATCGCTAAATTTGCAACCGGATTAAGCTTTCACGAAGCACCGAGCCTTTATGCTGGAGTAGCTTTTTTTACCGTTCTTGGACATATGCATTCTCTATTTTTAAAACTTAAAGGTGGAAAAGGAGTAGCTACAACCATTGGCACTTTTTTAGTTTTAACTCCCCTACCCTCTTTGCTTTCGCTTATCTTTTTTCTTTTAATGGTATATTTAACAAACTATGTATCCGTAGGCTCGCTTACCTTCTCCTTAGTTCTTCCAATCTTGATCTACTTTTTTAACTACCCTAAAGAATACTTTTTTAGTAGCTTAGCTCTGACTTTATTAATCTGGATAAAACACCGAGATAATATTAAAAGACTTTTAAAGGGAGAAGAAAATCCTTGGAAAAGGAGGAATTAGCTGATAAAAAAATTTGTTAGAGGAAGGGTTAATCTATGATAATTATGTATTTAGAGTAACATCGGATAAAATGTTTGCCTTTTTGGAAACTCCTTTGTTAACAAGGGAGGATAAGCGAAAATTTTTTAAAAACTACCCAAAAATTAAAGAGTTTCTTATATCTCATGGCATACAATTTGTCTTAGAAGAACCTGAGGAGCTTGACGGAAAACTTATCGTAGCCAAGGGGCATCCCCCACGAGAAGGTCATCCTGAGAGAATAGAATTTCTGCCTAAATTTGAAAGATTGATAAAGAAAACCGAAGAAGATTTGATAAAAGAAATTCCTGAAGATGAAGAAAAAGCGGAAGATTTAAGGGAAAAGGTCCAAAAAATCCTTTGTGTAAAAAAGGGAGAAGCGATAGCTAAATGGCATCCTCTTACCCCCCAACTCCAGGGATTAATGTATTTGGAGAAGAGGTTCAAGCACCCCCTTTAAAGGAAGAAAAAACCTTTGAACTTTCAGATAATGTTTACCTTGATGAAAAAGAAAGGCTAATAAAGGCCAAGATTAGTGGAGTAGTGACTTTTGAAAACAGGAATATTGATGTACTACCGGAGTATGTTTTAAAGGGGGATGTAGATTTTTCCGTAGGTAATATCTATTTCTATGGAAAAAAACTAACCATTCAAGGGGATGTAAAGTTTGGGTTTAAAGTAATAGTTGAAGGAGACCTTGAATTAAGGGGATGCACTGAAAATAAGGTTAAAATCGAAGTTAGGGGTAATTTTTTAGCCGATGGCGTAATAAGAGGTGAAAATACAACTGTTGAGGTTTGGGGTGAGGCTAAAATCAGGGGGCAGAATTTGCTAAAATTTTAGTGAATGGGAACCTATATGTAAAAGATTATTTAGTGTTTGCTGATACCCTCGTGGAAGGGGACCTAAAAGCCATTGAGGGTAAGGGGTGGATTTATGGTGGTGAGGTTAGGGCAAGCGGTAATGTTGAGGTTAAGATAGTAGGACATGCAGCTCAAACCTTAACCATAATTGGGGCAGGCTATCGTCCCGATATAGTAAACGAGTATTTAGTAACCATTGAAAGAATAGAAGTTCTAAATGAGTTTCTTAAAAAAATAGATGATGGATTGAAATTAGCTTTCAAGCTGAAAGAAGAGGGAAGGATAACTGAAGAAAAACTAAAGTATGTAGAAAAGCTGATTAATGAAAGAAAAAAAATAACTGAAGAAATTGCTAAGCTTGATCCTATGCTAAAAGACCTATCAACTAAACTTACAGACTATAGAAAGAAGACTATAAAAATTCAACAGAAGATTTATCCAAATGTTATCCTTAGAATCGCTGAATTCACTTATACCAATAATGAAGAACTAAATGGTCCAATCGTTTTTTATTTAGATGTGACAGAAATTAAATTTAGAGAAAGTGGAAAATGATGACGCGTATAAAAGGTTGGGAAGATATAGCTGAAACTTTACGCACTGAAGTTAAAAGAGAAATTGCTGAAGAGTATTTCTCTAAAAAAAATTTTTAGAAGAAAGCTGGGAGAACTATCAAAGAGATATCAAAGAACTGGATAAACTAGAAGAAAGATTACTAAAAAATGTTTGTAGACTTGTTATGATGTTAAGAGATGATGACCTCATCGAAGAGTTTAAAAAGATTGCCGGGTTTGATTTAAAGGGATGTTATTTTCAACAGGTCTTGGAATCCGAAAACATAAAAAAGATACTGTTTAAGAAATTAAGAGCACCTTTAGCTTTTACTACTAAAAATAGATTTGTTAAGCTATTTTTAGAAATTTATAAAGACTTACAGGAATCAGCAAAGGCTTATAATGAAAAATTAAAAGCTTTTCAAAAATACTATGAACAACTAGTTAAAGATACAGATGTCTTTTACAAACGCTTTGATATTTCTGCTATTTTGGGTTTTTTTAGTAAGTTGTCAAGGGGTGAGCAACCAGAGATTGGTGAGACTGAAGATAAAGGACAAATCTATGAAGAGCTTTCTTCTAAACTAAAAATTAAAAAGGCTCCTCCTCCTACGGCTATATACACTGAATATGGCGAGCAAAGACCTCTTCGTGATATCTCTGGCGATCTAATCCGCCTTGCTAAGACTGCTTTTGATAGGCATAAGAAGGAAGGGAGGGAGGGGACTTTTAGACCTTGCTACTGCGAAGGATTAAAAGATTTATAGAAGAGAACAATCTTTTTCAGCCTGGAGATAGGGTCCTTGTTGCGGTATCGGCTGGACTCGATTCTGTTGCCCTCCTTGACATTTTATTAGAGCTAAGAGACCACTTTAACCTTAAGCTGTTTGTCTCTCACTACGACCATAGGATTCGGAAAAATTCCCTTGATGATGCTCTTTTTGTATACAGGTTATGCAAAGAGAAGCGATTGCCGCTTTTCATTACCTCTGCTCCAGTTCCAATGTACGCCAAGCGAGAGAGATTAAGCCTTGAAATGGCGGGGCGGGAATTAAGATATCGAGCCTGGTATGAATTAGCAAAGAGCTATGACTTCCAAAAGATTGCTCTTGCTCATCATCTTGATGACTTGACAGAAGAGATATTCATGAAAATTATCCGAGGCACGGGTAGAAGAGGTCTTGCGGGTATCCCTTTGAAAAGAGAGGATCTGATAGTTCGTCCCCTACTTTTTCTCACTAAAGAAGAGATAAAAAAATACGCTCAAGAGAAAGGCTTGACCTGGAGGGATGACCCTACAAACGAAGACCTTCGTTTTTTGAGAAATAAGGTGAGGCACGTCTTGATCCCTTTTTTAGCTAAAGAGTTTAATCCCAAGATTAAAGAGGCAGTTAGAAAAACTGCAGTCATCATCGCTGAGGAAGAAGAGCTTATAGAGGGTTTAGCTCGTGAAGCTTTTTATAGGGTTAAAACCACCATTGATGGCGATTTAGCCCTTAAATTAACAGAGTTAAAAAAGCTTCCCCCAGTTATTAGGAGAAGGTTATATTTTTTAGCCTTCCATGAGATGGGACTACCCCTCTTTAGAATCACCTCACGACATATTTTTCAAATTGAGACACTGCTAACAGGGAAAGCTATAGGTCCTGTATGTTTACCCGGGAAGTATTGTGTCTACCGGGGTCCAGGATATATAAGAATAAGTCAAAGATTAAGCACGGTAGAACCCTTTGAATTAGCTATCTCCTCTCCTGGGATTTATGATTTGCCTTTTAAAAATTTAGGTAAAGTTTTAGTTGAAAAGATTAGTAGAGAAAGCCTCCCTGACTCTGCTTTTTTACAGAGGGCTATTCTCCTTGATGCTAATAAGGTTGCTTTTCCGATAATTCTTAGAAACCGGAGGCCAGGAGATAGAATACACATTCCTGGTTTAGGTCATAAAAAGTTAAAAAAATTCTTGTGGGAAAAAAGAGTGCCTGTCTATAAACGAGACTCTTTATTGATCGTTGAAAAGGACGGGGAAATACTCGCTGTCTATGGGCTGTACATTCATCCTATGTTTAGACCCACAGAGACTACAGAGGATGTGCTTCTTATAAGGTTAGAAAATTCTAACGCTTGATTTTGAGAAGAGATTGATATAGAATTTTTTAATAAAGAAAAAATTATAAAGGGTAAAAAAATGAAAGGAATCTCTAAACTTTTAGTAGTTTGGTTAATAATTGGAGCCTTGATCCTTGTGGGTTACTATTACTTCCTTCAGGAATTAAGTCTTTCTCCAACTTTAAACCTTAACTACTCTGAATTTTTGTCTAAACTTGAAAATAACGAAGTCGTAGAGGTTGTTATAAAAGGTAAACATGTAACTGGAAAGCTAAGGGACGGTAAAGAATTTTCGACCTATATACTTTTAGAGGACAAAGATTTAATAAGCAAATTAAAAGAGAAAAACGTAAAGATTACAGTTAAACCAGATGGTCAAGGGGGATGGGTCACAAGCTTTCTTATTTCTTGGATACCATTTTTTGTGTTGATCATACTTTGGGTTCTTTTTATGCGTCAAGTGCAACCAGGAAACCGCACTTTCTCCTTTGTTAAAAGCCGTGCAAGATTGATTAAAGAGGGGGAAAGCAAAATTACTTTTAAGGATGTAGCAGGTGTTGAAGAGGCTAAAGAGGAACTGCAAGAAGTTGTTGAATTTTTAAAGAACCCACACAAGTTTACCCGTCTGGGAGCGAGAATTCCGAAAGGCATTTTACTTGTTGGACCGCCTGGGACGGGGAAGACCTTATTAGCTAAGGCTGTTGCTGGCGAGGCTGGCGTTCCTTTCTTTAGCATCAGTGGGTCAGATTTTGTTGAGATGTTTGTGGGTGTTGGAGCAGCAAGGGTTAGGGACCTTTTTGCTCAAGCTAAAGCTCATGCTCCCTGTATAATCTTCATTGATGAGATAGATGCTGTGGGTAGAATGAGGGGGGCTGGGCTTGGGGGTGGTCATGACGAAAGAGAACAAACGCTAAATCAGCTTCTTGTGGAAATGGATGGATTTGACACCACGGAAGGTATTGTTGTTCTTGCGGCAACAAATAGACCCGACATACTTGACCCAGCTCTGCTGAGACCCGGAAGGTTTGACAGGCATATTTATGTTCCTCCTCCAGATGTTAATGGAAGGGAAGCAATCTTAAAAATTTACGCTAAAAAAATAAAGCTGGCTCCCAACGTGGATTTAAGAGTGATCGCTAAAAGCACCCCTGGCTTTACAGGAGCAAATCTTGAAAATCTAATGAATGAGGCAGCCCTCATTGCGGCTAAAAAAGGAAAAGAATTTGTGGATATGGAAGACCTTGAGGAAGCAAAGGATAAGATATTGATGGGAAAAGAGAGAAAAGGATATGCTATGAGCGAAGAGGAGAAAAAGATCATTGCCTATCATGAAGCAGGACATGCTTTAGTAGCTTACTATTTACCAGACCCAGACCCAGTTCATAAAATCAGCATTATTCCCAGGGGAATGGCTCTTGGGATTACTCAACAACTGCCTCTTGACGACAGGCACATTTACACTGAAGATTATCTTCTGAAAAAGATAACTGTGCTTCTTGGGGGAAGAGTTAGCGAGGAGCTGGTCTTTAACATGGTTTCCTCAGGTGCAAGGGATGATCTAAAGCGAGCCACCCAAATCGCAAGAAAAATGGTCTGTGAATTTGGGATGAGTAAAACCTTGGGTCCTTTAACCTATGGAAAAACAGAAGAGCAAGTCTTTCTCGGAAAGGAGCTCTTTCAGCTAAAAGATTATTCTGAAGAGACAGCAAGGCTAATTGATTTAGAAATTCGAAACATTATTAACGAGTGCTATCAAAAGGCTAAAACTATTCTTACAACCTATGTTGATAAGCTTCACCTTGTAGCGAACACCCTGCTTGAAGAGGAAACCATCGAGGCCGAAAGGTTTAAGCTTCTCCTGCAGGAAAATTAAAAAATCCTTTCGAAAGCTATTATTTGTTTTATGCTGAAACCTTTAAAAATTAGGGATAAATTGTTTAATTGGGAAGAAGGGCCCTTTTTTATGGGAATATTGAACGTTACTCCTGATTCTTTTTCAGATGGAGGAAGATACTTAGACGTTGAAAAAGCGTTACTTCAAGCTGAAAGGCTTTTACAGGAGGGAGCCGATATCATCGATGTGGGTGGAGAATCTACAAGACCTTTTGCTGACCCAGTTCCAGAAGAGGAAGAGCTAAAGAGGGTTATACCTGTTATAAGAGAACTAAGAAAAAACTTCCCCCAGGCGATTATATCCATTGATACTTATAAGGCTAGGGTTGCAGAGTTGGCCCTTAAAGAAGGAGCAGACATAGTAAACGACGTTAGCGCTTTGAGGTTTGACAATAGAATGGTTGATGTGGTTAAAGATTTTAACTGTCCTGTTATCATAATGCATATGCAAGGCACACCAAAAACCATGCAGATATCACCAACATATCATGATGTTGTAAGGGAAGTTAAAGATTTTTTATATCAGAGAAAAGATTACTTGATTTCCCAAGGAATATCGGAAGAAAAGATTATCATCGACCCTGGTATTGGGTTTGGGAAAACCTTTGAACACAACCTTACCCTTCTCAGGAATTTGTCGTCCTTTAAAGAGCTTGGTTCACCTATTCTTATTGGGGCTTCAAGAAAAGGGTTTATAGGGGAAATCATAAAAAAGCCCCCTTATGAAAGGGATGCAGGAACTGCTGGGGTTACGATTTGGTGCTACCTTCAAGGTGCGAATATCTTTCGTGTTCACAATGTAAGCATTAATAAAGACGCTTTAGTTGTTTTTAAAACCTTACAAGGGAGAAAACTTTGTTTGCCTTAAATTTTCCCCAAGAAATTGAACATTTTATTGATGTTTTTCGTTCTATACAGTTAAAAGATCTAATAGATATTTTAGTTGTCGCTTTTGTAATATATAAAATTCTTCTTTTGCTTCAAGGGACAAAAGCCTTACAAATGTTAGCAGGTTTAGCTGTTATTATTCTGCTTTACTTTTTTTCGGGAATTTTAGAACTTTTAACATTAAACTGGATACTTGATACTTTTATGTCTTCATTACTAATACTAATAATCATCGTTTTTCAAGATGATATTAGAAAAGCTCTGGCTAAAATAGGAACAGTTCCTATCGCAAGGATCCAGACGGAATACTCATTTGGTATAGAAGAGGTGGTAAAAGCTGTTAGTAAACTTGCTGAAAAAAAGGTAGGAGCTTTAATAGTGTTTGAAAGGGAAATAAGTCTTAAGGATTATCTTGAAGGAGCCGTGCTCATTGATGCCAAAGTTTCTGAGGAGTTATTGATAAGCATATTCAATCCTAAATCACCACTTCATGATGGAGCAGTTATCATAAGCGGTGGGAAAATAGTTGCAGCTGGTGTAGTTCTTCCTCTTTCTACAAATCCGGATATCGCTAAAGATTTAGGAACAAGACATCGGGCAGGCATTGGAATAACGGAGGTATCTGATGCTGTTGTTATCATTGTATCAGAAGAAAGAGGAGAAATTTCATTAGCAGTTGGAGGGAAGATTTCGAGAGACATAACACCAGCTACATTAAGAAAGATGCTTTCTCAACTTTTGGGATT
Source organism: Thermodesulfobacteriaceae bacterium (assembly GCA_049414625.1). Lineage (GTDB taxonomy): Bacteria > Desulfobacterota > Thermodesulfobacteria > Thermodesulfobacteriales > Thermodesulfobacteriaceae > WYEG01. The sequence continues at coordinate 32,375 of JBMSAU010000154.1, read as the reverse complement.
TGAAACTCCTCAGCCCTGGTGGAAGAGATTGCGGGTTAAAGAGGATGAAAAGAGAGCATAAATACAAAATTTTAGCTTTAATCTTGTCGTTCATTCTATGGTATTTTGTGGTCTGGGGGAAACCCATTGAAAAAATCATTCAAGTACCTATTGAGCCAAGACTATCTTCAGAAGGAAATTATAAAGTAGAGCTAAATCCATCTCAAGTAGATGTAAAATTAGAAGCCACAAGAAGTGATTTAAGAAATGCAGATATTAAGAATTTGAAACTTCAGATCGACCTTACAAGATACTCTCAAGGAGTATATCAAGTTCGAGTTCCTATTGAAAGTTTAAAAATAAAAAATGTTAAAATAAAAGAAGTAACTCCATCATACATAATGGTTGTAATAAAAAAAATCAGTTCTAAAAAAGTTCCTGTTAGAATACAACTTAGTCAAAACATAGTAGTTAAAACAAAGCTACTTATTGAACCAAGCTTTGTAATCGTAAAAGGAAGCTGGGATGATATTAAAAATATAAACCAAATAAAAACAGTTCCTATAGAGTTTGATGAACTAAAAAGGGAAAAGGTGATGTATGTTGAACTTGAAAATCCTGAAAATGGAATTGAGATTGAACCAAAAAAAGTTAAAATTGTTTATCTAACTCGATAAAATTCGTACTTTTTTATTCTTTAGTTCTTGAGAGGGGGTACTATGCGGAAGCTTTTTGGCACCGATGGCATTAGAGGAGAAGCGAATGTCTACCCAATGCTACCTGAGGTAGCCCTCCAGGTAGGTAGAGCTATAGGATATTTGTTTAGAGGAAGTTTTGGTCACCACCAAAAGGTTATCATCGGCAAGGACACGCGAATCTCAGGCTACATATTTGAGTCTGCCTTAACAGCTGGACTATGTTCTATGGGGATTGATGTCTATTTGGTGGGTCCTATTCCTACGCCCGCTATTGCCTTTTTAACTAAGGACATGAGGGCAAGGGCGGGGATTGTTATTTCAGCATCTCACAATCCTTACTATGATAATGGTATCAAAATCTTTGACCATACAGGATTTAAGCTACCTGACGAGCTTGAAGAAAGAATAGAAGCTTTACTTGAAGATGAAAGATTTAAGGAGATTAGGTCAACCAAAGAAGAGCTTGGTAGAGCCTTTAGGATTAAGGATGCCATAGGAAGGTATGCTATTCATCTTAAATCCGTTGTCCCTCCAAACATTGATTTTGAAGGTGTTAAAATCGCTATCGATTGTGCAAACGGGGCCTGCTATTATGTTGGACCTATGGTGCTTGAAGAATTAGGTGCTGAGGTAGTTAGGGTGGGATGCCAACCAAACGGGATAAACATAAACGAAAACTGTGGAGCTTTATATCCGGAAGTAATACGAAAAAAGGTGATGGAAGAAAAATGTCACATTGGGATTGCTCTTGATGGCGACGGAGATAGGATTGCTATCTGCGACGAAAAGGGAAACCTTTACGATGGAGACGACCTTTTGGCAATTTTTGCTACCTATTTTCTTAGAAAGGGAATGCTTAATCCAAAGATAGTAGTAGGGACAGTAATGACGAATAAAGGGTTAGAAGTATATCTTTCAAAGCTTGGCATAGAGCTTATTAGAACCTCTGTTGGAGACAGGTATGTTGTTCAAGAAATGAAGGCTAAGGGTATTCTTCTTGGTGGCGAGACATCTGGACATATCATATTTCTTGACAAATCCACAACTGGGGATGGATTGCTTACCGCCCTAAGGCTTCTTTCCATTTTAAGAGAAGAAGGGAAAACCCTCTCGGAATTTCAAGGTCTTTATGAAAAATTCCCACAGGTAATAATAAACATTAAAGTTAAGGAAAAAAGACCTGTTCATGAGATAGAAGGGCTCACAGACCTCATCAATAAATTAGAAAAAAGACTCGGAAATGAAGGGAGAGTTGTAGTTCGGCCATCGGGGACCGAGCCTAAATACCGAGTTATGGTTGAAGCAAAGGATAGCAAGGTTGCAAAAGAGTTTGCGGAGGAAATTGCTACCTACATTCAGAGAAAGTTAGAATGAAATGAATAAGCTTTTGAAATATTTACCTATCCTCTTTTGGATAATAGCCATAGCTTCCCTTTTAATTGGCTTGTTTAACTCAGGTTACCAGTTTGTTCAATCACGGGGTTCAATTCTTTGTCTTTCCTGTATGGGACTTGAAGAAAATGAGGATTTTTAAGCTTCGCTTTCTTGTTCAGGTGGCTTCAACGCTCTTTCAGAATAGTTCCTTTCATTTTTTAACCACTAAGGGTCCCTATGCAGGTTTTCTTAAAAGTTTCTGCTCCTTTGGATTGAATTGTTATTCTTGCCCTATGGCTTGGTTTTCCTGCCCTTTAGGTATTATACAAAATCTTTTTGCCTCACTCAGGATACTTCCTACTCAGGTTCTTGTTCCAGCTTTTGCTTATTCTTTAGGTTTGATACTTTTGATGAGCCTTGCCTTGGGAAGGCTTATCTGCGGGTGGCTTTGCCCCTTTGGGCTTCTTCAAGAGCTTTTGTATCGGATCCCCTTTTATAAAAGGAAAATTCTTCTCCCCTACTCCTCACAAAGATACTTAAAGCATCTTTTTTTCATTTTTTTTGTTATTCTTCTACCATTTTTATACTTAACTGAAATAGGTTATGGATTAGTTTGGTTTTGTAAGTTTGTTTGCCCGGCTGGCACTTTGGAAGCTGGGTATTTAAATTTGTTACTTCAGCCGCATTTGACCAAGAATATAGGCTTAATCTTTTATCTAAAAACAGCACTGCTATTAGGATTTTTAATTCTATGTATCATAGACCTTAGGTTCTTTTGCAAAAACATATGTCCGCTAGGTTTAATATATGGGATTTTTAACAAGTATGGGTTGTTTAGGCTTAGATGGAGCGAAAAGAAATGCACCCTCTGTGGAGCCTGTGAGAAAATCTGCCCAATGGGTTTACGCATTCCTAAGGATTTAAATTCTGTAGAATGTATCAGATGTTTAAACTGTTTAAGCATCTGTCCAAGTAAGACGATAGTTTTAGAGATGTCGCTATTCTACCTTCCTCATGTTGATGTAAAATCAATTTCCATAAAGGAGTTGAAACATGCTAAGAAGTAGGGAAGATTTTGATAAGCTACGTCCTGTTAAAATTATTCCTAATTTTCTGTCCAACCCTTTAAGTTCCGTTTTGATAGAGTTTGGAAACACTAAGGTTTTGATTACTGTATCCTTAGATGATAAGGTTCCACCCTTTCTAAAAGGGACGGGAATAGGATGGATTACGGTAGAGTATGCCTTATTGCCAGGATCAACCAAGATTAGAACTCCTCGAGAGGTGCTTCAGCGTAGAGGAAGATCCCTTGAAATTCAGAGGATGCTTGGGAGGGTTCTTCGTTCAGTGGTTGACCTAACCGCCCTCGGAGAAAGAACCCTGTGGGTTGACTGCGATGTACTCAATGCTGATGGGGGGACAAGGTCAGCTTCGGCAACCGGAGCCTTTGTAGCTCTAAAAATAGCCTTTAAAAGACTTATGGAACAGGGCCTCATTGATAGGGACCCAACCCTTGAATACTTAGCTGGTGTTAGCGTAGGAAAGCTTGGAAACGATTTTTTGTTGGATTTAAACTATGAAGAAGATTCGATAGTTGACGTTGACGCTAACTTCTTTATGACCGAATCCGGTAAAATCGCTGAGATACAGGTTAGCGGAGAAAAATCTCCTTTCAGTTGGGAAGAATTAGAAGCGATGAAAAATTTAGCCTTTAAAGGGATCACCGAACTTATTCGAAAGCAAAAGGAGGTGCTTGGTGAAGCCTAAAGAAATCTTGATCGCCACCACTAACTTGGGGAAGGTCCGGGAGATTGAGTCTATGCTCAAAGACCTTGGGTTCTTGGAGATAAAAACCTTACAAGATTTTTCTCCTGTTCCACCTCCTGAAGAAAAAGGAAGCACTTTCTTGGAAAATGCTTTAGAGAAGGCAAGCTATTATGCTAAACATTTCAATATTTTGACTCTGGCTGATGATTCCGGGCTTGAGGTTGAAGCCCTTTCCGGAGCACCAGGTATACACTCTTCTAGATTTGCCGGTGATAAGTCAACAGATGAAGAAAATATAAAAAAACTTTTAAAACTACTTGAAGGGGTGCCATTTGAAAAACGAAAGGCAAGGTTTGTTTGCGTAATCGTGGTTTATCATCCTTCGGGCAAGTGGATTTCTGCTGAGGGAGAGTGGCAAGGCTACATTGCTGAAGAACCGAGGGGCACTCAGGGGTTTGGCTATGATCCAGTGTTTCTCGTGCCTGAGTATAATTTAGAAAAAACAGCTGCTGAACTATCGAAGGAGGAAAAGAATAGAATAAGTCATCGGGCAAAGGCTGTAAGGGCTATTATCCCGAAACTAAAAGAATTTTTGGAAAAGATTGAAGATTAAATTCGCATGGACAAGCCAAGGATTTTTTGCCCTCCATTGTTTGAAAAATATAAAGTTAAGGGGTTTTTTAGCACGGCTATAGCTCCCAATATAGACCCTACCCTACTTTTGAGAGCTATGTATCCAGGACTTGAAGTTTTTTTGCCTTCACAAATACATAGTGCAGATGTGCTTTATTTAGATGCCTTGCCATTTAAGAAAAGCTTTCAAGGTGATGGGATAATTACTCGAATATCTAAGGTAATAGTTGGAGTAATGACTGCAGACTGTGTTCCTATATTGATAGCTACTAAGGATAGTTCTTTGGTTGGAGCCCTCCATGCCGGTTGGCGAGGAAGCATTAAACAGATACTTTATAAAGCTATACTTAAAATTTTGACTTTAGGATATGCACCTACAGATATTTTGATTGCCATCGGTCCGCATATTAGACCTTGTTGCTACGAAGTTGGAAATGAAGTTCTAAACCTGCTTAAGCACAATTTTCCAAATTTTAAAGATTTTATCTTAAGATTAAACGGAAGGATTCATCTAAATCTTACTAAGTTAAACCTATTTCAAGCATTAGCCTGCGAAGTTCCAGAAGAAAACATATGGGTATCTAATGATTGCACCTTTTGTAAGCATGATATGTACTACAGTTATCGTTATCACGGAAAAACCAGAGGCTATCAACTTTCTTTCATCTTTAAAGAATTAGAATAAGACTAGAATGTGGTTATTACTCAAATTTTACAGCCTTATTCATCTCCTTCTATTGCCCCTGATTTTCCCGCTTGAGTTGCGAAAAAGAGACCCTAAAAGAAGGCTCCTTTGGCTTAAAGAAAAATTTGGCTTTGTTTCTTCACCATACTTTAGGAACAATCAAAAAATCATTTGGGTTCATGCGGTTTCTCTTGGAGAAGTAAGGGCGATAACAAAGTTCTTAGAATTGGCTACGCAGGAGTTTAACATTTGTCTCACAACAACCACAGAAACAGGAAGAACCTTTGCTGAAAAGCTCATGAAAGAAAATCCTAACTTTAAAGTATACTACAGCCCATTTGACCTTGAATTCGTTATCAAGAAGTTTTTAAAAAGGGTAAATCCTACAGCCTTAGTCTTAGTGGAAACAGAGATTTGGCCAAACATGATCTATGTCTCTTCAAATTATATCCCTGTCTTTCTAATTAACGCTCGCCTTAGCGATAAATCTTTTATAAGGTATAAAGCTTTGTCTTTTTTCTTCAAACCAATCCTCAATAAAATTTCAGCCATTTGCGTTCAAAATGAAAACTATTTATATAAATTCAAATCATTAGGCGTTATTCCAGAAAAACTATACCTAACTGGCAATTTAAAGTTTGATATTACGATACCTTTTATAAAATTTGAAGAATTAGAAATTTTAAAAAGACCTATAATCATTGCTGGAAGCACGCATGAAGGCGAAGAAAAGATTATTCTAACAAGTTTTCTTCAATTAAAAGAATCTTCAAGCTTACTCATTGTGCCAAGACATCCTGAGAGATTTGAAAGGGTTTATAAGCTTTGTCAAAAGTTAATAGGTTCAGAAGATGTGTTCGTTTTTAAGTATTCAGAACTTCTTAAGAACAAACCTCAAGAGATGTTAAAGGATTGGCAAGAAAAAAAAACGGTAGTCGTAATTGATAAAATAGGGATATTAGCATGCCTTTACCGGATTGCTGATGTGGCTATAATAGGCGGTAGTTTCATTCCTCATGGAGGACAAAACCCACTTGAAGCCATCTACTGGAAAGTCCCAGTAATAGTTGGTCCTCACATGGAGAATTTTCCTTTTGTTGCAGAATTTGTGAAAGAGGGAGCAATCCTTCAGACAACTCCTGAAGGGTTAACTGAGGCAATTCATTTAGTTTTAACGGATAAAGGATACAGAGAACGACTTGTCGAAAAAGCTTATGCTATGTTCATGAGATTAACGGGAGGGAGCAAAAAGACCTTAGAAATTATTAATTCATTTCTTAAATCAAATCCAAAAACTAAAAATTGACTTTTACCGAGATTCCGATAGATGAACTATCAAGCAAAAATTGATTTTAAACACTTCATCTTACCCTGTTTAGTAGTTTGAATTAATCGTTTTTTTTGGTAAAATAAGTAGTATAGATTTTAAAGAGTTAGGAGGGACAGATGGAAGAAACGAGAGAGCTCCCTAAGCTGGAAAAGAAGCTTGAAAAAATGACGATTAAAGAACTTCGGGAAATTGCCTTACAGATCCCAGAAATTCAAGGCGTTCATGGAATGACAAAAGAGGAGTTGATTTCTGCCCTAAAGAAAGTATATGGCATCGCTGAAGAGCCCAAAAAAGTTGGAGCTTCATTAAGAGAAATAAAAAGTAAGATTAAAAAATTTAAAAAGTTAGCGGAAGAAGCAAAGCAGAAAGGGGATTTTGAAAAATACGAAAGGTACCGTAGACTGGCAAGTAAATTTAAGAAACGCTCAAGAAAACTTGCTAAACTAGCAAGAATGTCCTAAGTTACAAAGGGGGGTGCCATATGTCCAATCCTGTGGTCTATACAAACATACCAGATGTTCCGCTCCTTCACCGGGGAAAAGTGCGGGATATTTACGACCTTGGCGATAGTCTTTTGATCGTAGCGACAGACAGAATTTCCGCCTTTGATGTTGTTCTACCGACTCCTATCCCTGATAAAGGAAAGATCCTAACTAAACTCACCCTCTTTTGGCTCAACTTTCTCAAAGACATCGTTGAAAACCATCTAATCACTGCCAACATTGATGAATATCCTGAAGTATTAAGAAAGCATCGAGATGTCCTTGAAGGAAGGAGCATGATCGTTAAAAAAGCAAAGGTCTTTCCGGTTGAATGCATTGTCAGAGGCTACATTACGGGGTCAGCGATGAAAGAATACCTTAAAACAGGTATGGTTTGCGGGATACCCCTACCCCCTGGTCTGAAAGAGGCGGATAAACTGCCCGAACCAATCTTTACCCCTTCAACCAAAGCTGAGCTTGGAAGCCACGACGTAAACATTACCTTTGAAGAAATGATCAAAATCGTTGGGGAAGAGACAGCGGAGGTTTTGAAAGAACTTTCTCTTAAACTTTATAGAAAAGCCTCATCTTACGCAGAAGAAAGAGGCATTATCATTGCCGATACAAAGTTTGAGTTTGGGCTGCATGAGGGGAAGATCATTCTTGTTGATGAAGTTTTAACTCCCGATTCTTCCCGTTTTTGGCCAAAAGAATCTTACGAGCCAGGAAAACCTCAGATAAGCTTCGACAAACAATACATAAGGGATTGGTTAAAAAACACGGGTTGGAAGGAAGGCACGCCACCCCCAGAAATTCCTACCGAGGTTGTAGAAAAAACAAGAGAAAAATATCTACTTGCCTTAAAAGTTCTTACTGGTGAAGAGTTATAAAGAAGTTCCTCTTACCTCTATCGATCTTTTAAAGAGAGATTACCTTCACTCATACCCTGAGAGAAGTTCTTTTCTCATCGAGAGCATAAAGGAGGTTGGACTTCTTCAACCTCCTCTGCTTTTAGATAAGCCTGAGGGACTAATCATCATCTGTGGAGAAGGAAGGGTTAAAGCTTGTTTAGAACTTGAATTTGCCTATCTTCCTTGCCTAATTTTAAAGGACAGATGCCCGGACAAAGACTTGTTTTTTATTTCTCTTCAGTCTAATTTATTTCGTCCTCTAAATCTTGTAGAAAAGGCCATTTTTTTCAACAAAGTTTACCACCTTTTATCTGAAGATGAAATACCAAAAACTTTACACCTTTTAAACCTTCCAGCTCATCAAAATAGTATTCACACTTTACTTGTTATCAATAAGTTAAATGACGATTATAAAAAATTAATCTTAAATGAAAAAATAAATCCTCAAATTTTGAAGTATTATGGAGCTTTTGATGAAAAAGATTTCTTTAAGCTTTTAAACCTTGGTATAAAACTTTCTTTAAGCTTTAGTGAGCAAAGGGAGCTTTTTGAATTAGCTTATGACTTAATGAGTGTTGATAAGCTAGAAAAATTCTTAGAAGAATTATCTCAACTTTTAGACCTTGAAGACTACAACCAGAGAAAGAAAGCTTACAAAGAAGCTTTTATGAAATTTCGTTATCCTTTTTATAGTCAAAAATGGAAAAGGCTTAAGGAAATAAAAAGCCTTTTTATGGCTAAGGGTATTGAGGTACAGTATGTCCCTTATTTGGAGGAAAAGGATGTGGAGATTAGGTTTAAGGTCGAGGGGCTTGAAGACTTTGAAGAAAGGATTAATTTTTTGAGAAACCATGGAAGAGAAATTTTTTCCGTCTTTGATGAATGAGGAAGAGCTTGTTCGCCTAAGTCAAGCTTATTGCTATCCTGCTAAAGAATGCTACAAAGGCATAGTCAAACTAGACATAGATTTAACCCCTCTTTTCCCTTATCTAAGGGCTGTAGCTAAAACCTTATACTTTGAACCACAAGAACAGATCATTTTTAAATATCAGCATAATGGAAAGGATTATAAAGTATCTCTTTCCAAAAATGAAGTAAACTTTGCCCTTGTTTCGGACAAATACGAGGCTTATGAAGTTTGGAAAAGCCTAAAAGATTATTTAGAAGGAGTTTGGCAGAAGAGGTCCGAAATTCAACCAAGCTTTAAGCCTCTTCAAAGACCAAACCCATTAGAAATCTATAAGCTTTTGCCTAAAACTAACTGCAAGGAATGCGGGTTTCTGAGTTGTCTTGCCTTTGCCAGCGCCTTAACAACCGGAGATGCTGAACCCACGCAATGTCCACATTTGGATAATGTCGTCCAAGATTATTTTTTAAACATTTTGTAGGCTGTCCATTGGGTATACTTTTTACAAATCTTGGTTAAAGGGCAATCTTTGCAATTAGGATCCAATTCTAAACAATATCCATCTTCGTATAGATAAAAAGCGCCATTGTCTACATAAAAAGGTATTAGTCCAAAAGACTTGACAAGTTCTTCTATTTCACCTCTCATTTTACTTGCTTCAATGATAAAAGGTCTCTTTTTTTCATATTTTACTTCTTCTAATAAACCACTCCTGCAAAAAACTTTACCCACATGACCGTCCACTATCATTAAAGTATCTTTTAAAGAAGAAATACCCATTTCCCATACTTCTTCCATTAAGTATATATACCAATTTACAAGCATTCTGCAAGCTTTTGGATCATTTCCTACCCAACCAACTTCAAGTACGGGGTGCTCTTTTAAAAAGTTATATAAACCAACAACTCCGTTTGTCTTAGTTATTGATGTAACCAAAGTAAATAAATTTTGCTTAGTATTTTCCAACCATTTAATAAATGCCTCATAAGCTTTAAATCTATAAACAAACAGTGAAACAGGTTTAATACCTCCTAAGAAACCTACTTTATAAAGTAAAGAGCCCTTTTCTCCAGCTACTTTTCTAAAAATTTTGAGTAGTTCCGTTTCAAGTATTTTATGGGGCTTAAACAATACCTTTTCCGTAAACTCCTCAGCGATTTCAATTGATAATTCACGAACCTTTTCAAAGTTAGCTTGTTGGTTAATTAAAACTCGTATTAATAAGTATCTAAAAACTTTCTCTTTTACGAACTCGTCGTTTGAGTATGGATCAATATTAGAAGGTAATGACATATGCTCCTTCCATCTAACTAACCAATTAGACCTACCATAATTTTCAAGGATATTTAAGACTTCATATTTTTCTTCTTGAGATAAACTAAGTTGCTTTTTTGTTGCCATTTCGCAAAGAATTCTTCTTTATTTTATTTTGTAGGAATGAACGTAATGGCCTTGCATCATCTCTTACTATTATCTCAACTTCATAATCACGTTGAAATAGCAATTCATGATTAATTCCCATCTTTTTCTTAACTACTTCAACTAATTCTATATCAATTTCATATCCTACACTATTCCTCTTTAACATAGCTGCTACTTTGTTTGTTGTACCAGACCCCATAAAGGGATCTAAGATGGTTTCTCCAACATAGCTAAAAAGTTTTATTAACCTATAAGGAATTTCCTCAGGAAAAGCAGCTATTCCACCTTCAAGTCTGTTTTGAATTGGCAAAACATTTACAATATTCCAAACATTAAGATACCATTTTTTTTCTTGATATTCTAAAATATCGATTTTAGACTGTTCTCTTACTTCTTTCTTTATAATTTTATAATCAAATTTTCCTTTTTGAAAAATCAATATTGTTTCTTGTATATTATCAGGATAAAAATACATTGGATAGGGATGTTGCAATAAAACTCCGCTCCTTCTACTAATTCTAATATAACCTTCGGGTTTCAACCAAATAATTTTATCACGATATTCAAACCCTTCTTCTATAAAAATTTTAGTTAAATCAGCAACAACAGGATATTTTTTACCATTAATCAAAATATCATCGCATACGATACATACAATCCTACCGTCTGCTAAGACTCGTTTTATCTCTTTTGCTACCTTTTTCATTTTATTCAAATAATCCTCATAGCTATCAAACAAATCAGGATAATCAAAGGGGGCGTTAAAGTAGGGTGGGCTTGTAACTACAAGATGCACGCTTCCATCTTGAAGTTCTACCATTCTTTCAGAATCTCCAAAGATTAACTTGTGTAAAGTTTTCATAACTTTATTACTGTAAAGTTTAAGAGAAATTCTATTCTAAGATTTTCCATAAGTCAAGAATTAGCTTAGGGAAAACCTCTTCAGGTTTTCTAAATTCACGCTTAAGAGAGAGCTCTGCTTGGAAAAGGGCTTGAAACAAAGGGGCAAAGTTTTTTACTTTTTTGAGATGAGCTTTCATCGTGAATAGACTGTATGGATGGGTTTCGGCAAGAATAGGAGGTATGTTTATAGCAGGATTACCCTTTATTTCTTGCCATTTCTTCATAAATGCCGAATAGTAGTTTTCCTTCTCAATCTCTGGATGTTCGGCCAAAAATTCTTTTAAAATTTCCATTTTTTTGAAGTGTTTGTATAAATAGGCAATTATAGCCGTTGGTTCTGTTTTGACATCGAGCAAACCTTCGATTAGTTTGAGAGTTTGATTTGGTCCTTTGTTAAAAAGGGCATCTCCAATCAAAAAAAGTGCTGAACTTGAGTAGGGAACAACGATTTGAAGAACATCGCTCTCGGAAATCTCTGTACCCTGCCCGACATAAAGAAGTAATTTTTGGAGTTCATTTTTGAAATGATGATAGTCATCACCAACTAGGGATAAGAAGAGCTGGGCTACCTCTTTGTTCATGGCGCAGTTATTCTTTTTAAGCTCATAAATGAGTTCTATCTCAAGAAGGTCTTCCCTCCTTCGGCTCGGGAAAGGAATGATGGCTCCTTTTTCCGTAGCGTATTGATATAAAGGATGAGCCTCAGGGAAATTCTCAGAAAGTAAAAACCAGCTAAAAGGCGGTTTTTCGTAACGAGAAAGACTTTCTATCATCTCATTAGCCTTATTTTGAGAGATCTCTTCAGCACCGTAGACTAAATAAACTTTTCTAAAACCGAACAATCCCTCTTGATAGCCTTTAATCTCAGAAAATTCTTTCTTTCCCTCTTGTGTTCTTAAATCATAGACCTCAAGCGTAGACCCTTGATTTAGAAGAACATCTAAAATCCTTTTAGCCTTCTCCTCTATCAAAGGATAAGGACCTATGAAGATGTATATCGGGGCGATCCTGCCTCGGCTCGCAAGGTCAAGAAGCTTTTCAATTTGAAGGGGTGTAAATATAGGCATCTGCTAAGTTTGATTCCTTCCCAAGTTATTCCTCAGCATGAGATGGTGATACTACAAGCTTCAAAAATCTCTTTTTTCCTATCCGAAGAATATAAGTTCCAGGGATGAGAGAAATCTCTTCTGATTCAACTGTTTTATGATCAAGGTCTATGGCGCGCTGAGCAATTAGTCTTTTTGCCTCGGAAGAGCTTTTAGTTATTCCAAGCTCTTTAAAAAACTTGGGCAAATAAATCGTGCCGGCTTTAACTTCAATGGTTTCAGCTTCGGTTGGGGCTTCTTTTCTACTAAATACACGTTCAAACTCCTCTTCAGCTCTTTTACCATCCTCTTCGCTATGGTATTGAGAGACGATCGTTCGCGCAAGGAGCTGTTTGACCTTTTTAGGATGAAGAACCCCCTTTTCTACTTCCTCTCTCATCCTTGCCACCTCCTCAATAGGGATATCCGTCAAAAGTTCAAAATACTTCCACATTAAGTGGTCAGGTATGGACATAAGCTTTCCGTACATCTCAAAGGGTGGGTCCATAATACCTACATAGTTCCCAAGGCTTTTGCTCATCTTCTGAGCGCCATCAAGACCTTCAAGCAAGGGCAAAGTCATAACCACTTGGGGCTCCTGCCCGTACTCACGCTGGATGTCTCTTCCGATAAGAAGGTTAAAAAGCTGGTCTGTTCCCCCAAGCTCTACGTCAGCTTGTAAAACCACAGAATCATAAGCTTGGAAGAGAGGATAAATTAGCTCATGAAGACAGATGGGTATCCCCTCTTGATAACGTTTTTTAAAATCTTCTCTTTCAAGGATCCTAGCCAAAGTATACTTTGCACAAAGCCTTACCATATCCTCTGCGTTCATGAGAGAAAACCAACTACTATTAAACACAACCTTAGTCTTTTCTGGGTCAAGTATCTTAAAAACCTGTTCTTTATAGGTTTTTGCGTTCTCTAAAACCTGTTCTTTGCTTAAGGCTTTTCGTGTTTCAGACCTTCCGGTTGGGTCTCCTATCATGGCGGTAAAGTCTCCGATCAAGAAATATACTTCATGACCAAGGTTTTGAAATTGCTTAAGCTTTCGAAGAAGCACAGTATGTCCAAGGTGTAAGTCTGGAGCTGTGGGGTCAAAACCAGCCTTAATCCTAAGGGGTTTACCTTCTTTGATCGACCTCTCAAGCTTAGCGATAAGCTCCTCTTCTTCAATCAGGTCAACAACCCCTCTCTTCAGTATATATAAAGCCTTCTTTATCTCTTCTTTCATACCTCCTCCTTACTGTTTCTGAAAATATTCAAGGATTGCGGAAACAAGTCCTTGTATAGTGTTTTCCTTGGCTATAATCTCTGGCTCAAACCCATACTGTCTTAAAGTGTTTGCTGTTATAGGTCCTATCACAGCAAACAAAACCTTTGAGAGTTTAACTTCCGTTCCTTCTAAGAGTTTAAAAAAGTTCTCCACTGTGGAGGAGCTCGTAAAAGTGATAACATCCACCCCTTGCCTAAGGATCAATACAAGCTTTTCTTTACTTTCTTCTGGAAGCTTTGTTTCATAGATGGGTAAAATTTCTACATTAGCACCGAGCTCTGCTAAACCCTTGGGCAAGACATCTCTTGCTACCTTTGCTCTGATCAAAAGCACTCTTTTTCCTTTTAAATCTACTAAAGAAAAGGCTGCCAAAAGCCCCTCTTGGGTGTAATCTTTCTCAGGTCTAAGGTCTGGTTTAATGATGTATTTTTTTAATGCAGACTCAGTTCCTGGTCCAATGACGGCAATCTTCTGATTTGCTATAAACCTTAAGTCAAGGTCCAATTTAGCAAGGGCTGAGAAAAAGGCTATAACTCCGTTTTCCGAGGTAAAGACCAACCAATCGTATCTTGGAAGCTCTTTAAGTTTAGTTAAAGTTTCGCCATTTAAGATGTATTCTACTTTTATGGTTGGAACTTCAAAGACTTGAGCTCCAAGTTCAACCAAAGCTTCTTTTAATTTGCTAGCTTGTTCTCTTGTGCGCGTAACAAGGATCCTTTTCCCAAAAAGGGGCTTAGTCTCAAACCATTTTAACTTCTCACGAAGGGACACGACCTCTCCCACAACGATAATGGCTGGAGCCGTAATTCCTGCTTCGGCAACTTTATCAACTATGTTTTCTAAAGTCCCGGTTGCTACCTTTTGCTTTGGCGTTGTCCCCCACTGAATAACCGCACAAGGGGTGTCTTGACTCTTTCCTTCCTTAATCAAATTTTCTACGATGTGAGGTAAGTTTTTGACGCCCATAAGAAAGATAAGGGTGCCGAGTTTAGCTAAGGCGCTAAAATCAATCTTACTTTCTCTCTTGCCCTCAGCTTCATGCCCTGTAACTATGGCTAAAGTTGAAGTAAAGTTCCTGTGGGTTACAGGTATTCCTGCATAGGCTGGCACAGCAATGGCTGAAGTAACTCCCGGAATAACCTCAAAAGGAATGCCATGTTTAATTAATTCTTCAATTTCCTCCCCTCCCCTACCAAATAGAAAGGGGTCACCCCCTTTTAGCCTGACTACAAGCTTTCCTTCAAGGGCCTTTTTCGCAAGGAGCTTATTTATTTCTTCTTGAGACATGGTATGGTTTCCGCCTTTTTTACCAACATAGATTAGCTCCACATCTTCACGACAATACGAGAGAAGCTCAGGGTTTGCTAAATAATCATAGATCACCGTATCGGCTTTTTCTAAAACTTTTAATCCTTTAATAGTGATTAAACCAGGATCCCCTGGTCCTGCCCCAACAAGATAAACTTTTCCTTTCTTGGACATAACTTTAACTCCTATGAGAGAAATTAAATCAATTCCTTTAAAATTTCCCTACCACCGAGGTCTAAAAGCCTTTTTGCCAAGGCTTCTCCGAGCTTGTTTGCTTCGCGTGCTGGACCTTTCATAGCTTCTCGGTAAAATCTCTCACCTTGTAAGTCGCTGATAAAACCAATTATGAAAAGTTCTCCGTCTTTAAGATAGGCATAAGCCCCAAGAGGAACTTGACATCCTCCTTCCATAATTCGAAGGAAAGACCTTTCCGCAGTTACACAAAGAGCTGTCTCAGGCGAATGTAAAGCTTTAAACAAAAGTTCCTTTAGTTCCTTATCCTCACTTCTTATCTCGATACCTAAAGCGCCCTGCCCTACCGCAGGGATCATTTCTTCTAAAGAAAATCTTTTATATTCTAACTTTATTCCAAGTCGTTTTAAACCAGCCTCAGCAAGAATGATCCCATCGTATAAGCCTTCATTAAGCTTTCTTAATCTTGTATCAACATTTCCTCGAAGGATGAGAACTTCTAAATCCTTTCGTAACCTTTTTATTTGAACACTTCTCCTAAGGCTACTTGTTCCAATCTTAGCAGAAGAGGGAAGGCTCATTATACCATCAAACTTTGAAACCAAAACATCAAAAGGAGATTCCCTTTCTGGAATGATGCTTACTTCAAGACCGTTAGGTATCTGTGAAGGAACATCCTTCATGCTATGGACGGCAAAATCTATCTTCCCCTGCAAAAGAGCTTCCTCAATTTCCTTTACAAAAAGCCCCTTTCCTCCAATTTTACTTAAAGGACTATCGAGGATTTTGTCACCCGTTGTTTTAATGACCACTTTTTCTACTTCAAGGTTAGGATAAAAGCTTTTTAACTTAAAAATCACCCAGTCAGTTTGGGCAAGGGCAAGATTACTACCTCTTGTGCCAACTCGTAAATGCAATGTGCTACCTCCTATCTGCAGGTGCTACAAGAGCCACCTGAGCAGCCACTACATCCTGAAGAGGACGCCGAAACAAATTTACCGCCTGATTTAAAAGCAACCTGTGAGATCAGTTTCCTTACCTTTTGGCTCCCGCAGTTTTTACATCTTACATTAAAAGTATTACTTCCCAAAACAAGCTCCTCAAAGACCTTACCGCACTCTTCACATTCAAACTCATAGATTGGCATTTTCCTACCCCCCTCCTTTTTTCAGTTTAAATTTATGTTTAGTTTTACAATATTTCTTCCTTAGGTTTAAGATCTGGCACTCTACCTTTATGGAAAAGTAATAAAAGAGGTGAAGCAACGAATATTGAGCTATAGGTACCAACGATAAAACCTAAAGTTAATGCCAAAGCAAAATCTCTTAATACTACACCTCCATATAGTAGAAGAGCAACCGAACCAAAAAGAGTAGTTAGAGTGGTTATTATAGTTCTTGAGAGAACCTCGTTTAAAGCCTTGTTGACCAAGGAGACAAAGTTAAGTTTTTCTCCCCTCAAGATGACTTCGCGTATCCTATCGAAAATAACCACGGTGTCTGTTAGCGAGTATCCGGCAATAGTAAGAAGGGCTGTGATAAAAAGAAGGTTTATTTCTTTTCCAAGCAAATAGAAAATAGCCAGGACTGCTAAGACATCGTGGAATGTTGCTAAACCTGCGGCTAAACCAAAGTAAAAGTTAAACCTAAAGGTGAGATATAAGATAAGTCCAATTAAAGCCCCAATGATAGCATAAAAGGCTTTGTTCTTGAGCTCAGAGCTTATCACTCCCCCAATTTCTTCTTTGGCTAAAACCTGAAATTTATAATCAGGTAGTCCTGATGTCAAAACGTTCACAATTTTCTGAGCTTCTTCGGTTATACTTTCCTCTTCGCTCTTAAACTTTAGTAGTACTAGTTTTTCTCCTTTGACATCTTGAAGTGAAAATTCTTTTAGCCCAGCCTTAGCTAACACCTCGCGAATGCGGTCAAGCTCAGGTTCCTTTTCGGTTTTTAGATAAAGGATCGTTCCCCCTGTAAAATCTATGCCCAGGTTGGCTTTACCTAAGAAGGCAGAAACAACTCCCACAACCCCAATTAGGCTAAGTATTATTGAAAGTATACCAAAAAACTTTCTCCATCTCATGAAGTCAAAGTTTGGCTCAGTCAAAATCTGCATAAACTTGGGGTTAAAGCTTTTCCCCTTTTCATAGTAGTATTCATAGAAAAGCTTGGTTACAAAAATGGCTGTAAAGAGGTTGACAATGATCGAGACTGAAAGAGTGACAGCAAAGCCCCTTATTGGTCCTGTGCCAAAGATAAAGAGGATTAACGAGGTAATAAGGACTGTTAAGTGGGCATCGAATATAGTCCAAAAGGCTTTGGCATATCCATGAAAAATCGCTGAATAGCCTGTTCTACCTATTCTCAACTCATCCCTCATTCTTTCAAAAATAAGAACGTTTGAATCAACACCCATGCCGATGCTTAAGATTATTGCAGCAATGCCAGGAAGAGTAAGCGTAGCCTGAAAGGCAGAAAGTAAAGCTAAAAGATAGTAGATGTTTAAAAGCAGGGCAAAGACAGCGATCACGCCAGACACACGATAGTAGATGATAGTAAAAAGAATGACAGCCGATGCCCCAACAAGCCCAGCTAATATACCCTTTTCAATGGAGTCTCTTCCTAAAGATGGACCGATGGTTATGTTTGAAAGGATTTTTATTGGAGCTGGCAAGGCTCCTGCCCGTAATACTATGGCTAAGTCTTGAGCTTCCTCTATAGTGAAGGAGCCAGTTATCTGAGCCTCCCCACCTGATATCCTTTCTCTGATAACCGGTGCCGAACGAACCACATCATCAAGGACAATGGCTAAACGTTTACCAACGTTTACGCTCGTTATGGCTTCAAAGATCTTTGCCCCCCGCTCGTTAAACTGAACCCAAACATAGGGCTCGTTAAAATCTGGATTGATCATTACTTGAGCATTCCTTATGTATTCTCCGGTAAGAAGAGTTTCTTTTTTAAGAAGAATAGGAATTCTTTTTAGACCTTTCTTTTCTCTATCCTTTTCAATAAGAAAGTAAAACTCAGTATCTGGAGGCAGGAAGGGTCTTAAAGCATTCCTCCATTCTTCTAAGTTTTCTGGGTCCTTGACTTTTCCGGTTTGAAGCAAAGAATTCATAAGAGAAGTAAGGTCTATCCTCTGCATGGCTTCATCATCAACAAGCTTAAACTCAAGCTGAGCGGTTTGACCAATCACCCGTAAAGCCCTGTCTGGGTCTTTAACACCTGGTAGCTGGACAACAATTTTATCCTTCCCTTGTTTCGTGATGATAGGCTCTGCCACACCAAACTGGTCAATACGATTTCGTAGAACCTCAAGAACATTATTTACTAAGTTTTCTTGAATAAAGTTTATCCTTTCTGGAGAAAGAGTAAGGATCAGATGAATTTCATCCTCAACCCTTTTTTCGCTAACCAAGGTTAAATCTTTAAATCCCTTCAAAAGTTCGTCTTTTAGGTATGTAGCTCCTCTATTATCTTTAAGCTTTATGATAGCTTGCAACCCTTCCTTTTGAACCTCAAAGGAAAATCCAGCCTTCTTTAAAGAGTTACCAAGGTCGTGAAGATAGCTTTCAAACTGATTATGTAAAGCTTTATCAAAATCTGGCTTGAGAACCAGATGAACTCCACCTTTTAGGTCAAGCCCAAGCTTTAAAGCACCTCGGTAAACATACTTAGTAAACCAAGGTGGAAGGTCTGAAACAAAGGTTGGAAGTAAAAGGATAAAAGCCAAAAGAAATAAAAGGATAACCAAAAGGATTTTAATCTTTAACTTTGTGCTCATATTTACTCCTCACAGTATAAAGCTTTTCTTATAGCTACTATGTTATGTTTAATAAAATCTTGATAAGAAAGGTTAATCGGCTCATCCCCTGAATAGGCACGGATTACTTCATAACCCTTAGTCTTGAAATAGTCTTCATATTTTATAAACTCAGATGAGCTTACAAGAACTCGATTTATACCTTTTGCTTCAAGGGCTTTCAAAAATTTCATTAGGGTTCCAGGAGAAACCTCCCCATGATGGTGTCCTCTAACCAGAGGAACCTCTTCAATTCCTGTCCCCTCCACTAAATAATAAAAAACCGGGTGTCCAAGATGGAAGAAAGTTTTATTCTTGCAGGAGGCAAGCTTTTCCCTCTCCTTCTTTAAATCTTGAACTTCAGCTAAAACCTTTTCTAATTCTTTCTTTTCAGCAAACCGAGAAAGCTCTTTTACAAGTCTTTCAACTCTATCAAGGCTAAACCAAAGATGTGGGTCCTTGGGTCTCTCTTCGGGTCTTGCTAAGCTTAAAATTTTCTCTGATTTTAACCTAAACACCCTTTTTGCCCAAGGTTCTGTCCCGACAATGATTACCAAATCTGCTTGTTTGATAGCCTGTAGGTCCTTTGGTTTTAGCTCGTGGTGATGAAAATCTCCTTTGGGGGGAAGTATGGAGTATATTTTAGCCTTTGGGAAGAGAGAAGTTGCAAGGCTAAGCAAAGGATAACCAGAAACTACAATAAAATTTTGGGCAAAAAGAGGTCCAAAACTAAAAAGTAGAGAAAAACAAAGGATGATTAAAATTAGCCATTTTTTCATGATAAATACCGCCCTTTTTCTCTTAGTGAGAGGCTAAATTATTTTACTTCTTTTTTTTAGAGTGAGAAGGATTTTTAGGTAACCCTTGTAGGACCTTTTTAGCTGCTTCTTCATTTAAAGTATAGAGAACAATTTTTTCACCGTTATGCTCGACTTTTACCTCAACCCAAGGCAAAGAATAAATGTTCTTTAGGAGAGTTTGCTTATTTTCATAGAGGACCCATACTTTGGAGGGTGTTTGCGGAGGAAGAAATCCTCGGCGATATTTAGCATTGAGAAATAAAAACAACTCATCATCCATCCCTGAAGCTTGAGCTAAGCTCTTTAGCTCAAAACCACCCGGCACCTCAACTTCATCGAGGTCAAAAGGTTTCTCCTCAAGCGGATGTAAATTATACTTTTCAGGGTTTTTGGCAAGGATGGTGATAGCTAACCATTGAGGGACATAGGCAAAGGTCTCAAGAGGAAAGGCTCCACTCATCATAGCCCTCCAATAATCAGCAAAGTTTTTAGCCTTAAGTGCCCTTAACACCCTTCCCTCTCCAGCATTGTAGCTAGCCACAGCAACCCGCCAGTCGTTGAATATCTGATATAGCCTTTTTAAGTATTTGGCTGCCGCTCTTGTTGAAGCAAGAAAGTCCCGCCTTTCATCTACCCAAAAATCTATTCTCAACCCATAACTCCTTGCTGTTTCCTCCATAAACTGCCAAATTCCAACCGCGCCTGCTCTGGACACGGCAAAGGGGTTACATCCGCTCTCAATCATGGCAAGGTAGACTAAATCTTCTGGTAAGCCTTCTTCCTTAAAAATCATCTTAAAATAAGGTAAAACCGGTCCACATCTGCGAAACCAGCGTTCAGTAACTTCCCTTCTCTCAGTCGAAAAGTATCTAACAAAATAGGCAATCTGCTGGTTTATGTCAGACGGAAGATGCTTTATTAATTCCTCAGGCAAAGGCTCAAATACCTCTACCCTTTCTTGAAATAACGCATTTTCTTGAGCTCTTGCAATAGAAAAAAGAAAAACAAAACAAATCCAAACAAGAAAAATGACAAAATACCTTTTAGGTTTAATGAGCTTCATCGAACGGTATCTGTGTTTAAATAACTTCTTATAAAAGATAAACTTTTTTGAAATGCTTCTTCTGACCTTACCTCAACTGTTAAAAAAACTTCTTTGTTTTGTTTTCTTATTGCCTTAAATATTTCTTGAAAGTTTATCACACCTTCCCCTAAGGGAAGATGGTCGTCAAACTTACCAAGGTTGTCATGGCAATGCATCTCTATCAAAAAAGGACTAAGTATATCAAACCAGGTAAGCTCATCAGTCTCAGAGAATACCTTTGCATGTCCTGGGTCAAAGCACCAATAGAGCCTATTTTGGTAAGCCTCAAAGATAGGTTTCATAAAATCAGGGGTTGGCTCAAAGGTGTTTTCAAGGGCAAGAGTTAAGTTCAGCTCATCTGCTAGGTTTAAAATTGCAGATAAAGACTCTTCAACAAAAATATCTCTCCACTTATCTTTTTGTTCCCGATGGTAATCCGGATGATAACCTGAATGAAAAACGCAAATCTTTGGTTCAAAAAGCGAGGCAATTCTCATCCCCTGAAATAGCCGAAGAAGGCTTACCTTCCTTATCCAAGGGTCAAAGGCTGCTAAAGAGAGGTCCATAAAAGGGAGATGAACGGTAAGTTTTATTCCTGAATCATTAAGTCTTTTAGCCAAGCCTTTAAAATCAGAAAAAGAAAGCTTATCTAAAACCTCACCCTTTATCACAAGCTCAATAGGCAAACCACCATCAATTATCTTTGGCAAATACTCATCTAAAAGCTCAAAAGGTATAGAAGGTGCTATCCACATCCCCTTAGCCATTGGCGTAAAATTCTTCTATAGCTTCGCAGACCTTCAAAACTTCTTCTTCTTTGAGGTATGGAAAAAAGGGCAAAGATAAAACCTCTTGGGAAAGTCTTTCAGTATTTGGCAGGCTAAGGCTTAGGGGTAGTTCATCCTTAAAAATGGGTTGATGGTGTAAAGGAATTCTGTAGTATACATTTGTGGCTATGCGCATTTTTTCTAAATATCGTTGTAGTTCATTCCTTCGGGTTGCTCTTATGGTAAAAAGCGAAAGGGCTGGTTTCGAGTTAGGAAGTTGTTTAAACATTTTTACTTTAGGGTAGAGATGGGAAAGATTTTTTTCATAAAATTTAGCCCATTTTTCCCTTAAAGTTAGCTCTTCGTTAAAGTATTTAAACTTAATCCTGAGGATCGCTGCTTGGACCTCATCCATTCTACCGTTTAGGCCATGATACTCATAAAAATAAGGTTTTGTCTGCCCATGCTCCTTTAGGGCTCTAATCTTCAAAGCCAAGTTTTCATCGTTTGTAAAAACCATCCCAGCATCACCTGCAGCAGAAAGATTTTTTGTAGGATAGAAGGATACCGCTCCAGCAACACCAAAGCTTCCAACCTTCTTATCTTCAAGCTCTGAACCAAAGGCCTGACAAGCATCCTCGATGAGAATAAGATTTCTTTCTTGGCAAAAGGCTAAAAGCTCAGTTAACCTTGCGGGGTATCCATAGAGGCTAACCGCGATTACACAGACTGGGTGGTAACCTCGTTTGAGGCAGAGTTCATAAGCTTCCTTAAGGGCTTCAACGGAAAGGTTTGGGTAATCCTCCTCCACATCTACGAAAAACGGAATAAGCCCAGCCCTAAGAACAACCTCAGCGGTAGAAACGAAAGTAAAAGAAGGGACAAAAGCAATGCTCTTTGGGGGAAGGTCTAGGGCTTTTAAAATTAAATAAAGAGCTTCTGTCCCAGAAGAAACTGCAATTCCATGATTTACACCCATAAAAGCTGCAAGCTCTTTCTCAAGTGCTCTTGTTTCAGGACCGTTAAGATATTTGGTGCTTCGTAAAACCCTGAGGACTGCCTCTTCTATTTCTTGACCGTATCTTGCATAAGCCCGTTTTAAATCGAGAAAAGGAACTTCCATATATCCTCCTAAAAGTTCGCTTTATTTTATATTATATTGCCAACTATGGCAAGAAAAGGAAAAATATTAGTCTACCGCCGAGGAGCCATAGGAGACACTCTCCTTACCTTTCCCTTGTTTGAAGCCTTAAAAAAAGAAGGCTACACAGTCTATGCCGTTGGGAATACCGATGTCTTACCCTTAGCCAAGCTTGCGGGTTTTTTAGATAAATTCTATACTGAGCTCTATCCAAGCCTTTTAAAAGAAAATTTTGAAAGAAAAATCTTTATTTCAAAAGAGGGAACGATTAGTCCTTTCCCTAAGGAGAGGCTTTGGCTTCCTTACTATTATCTTAAAGCACTGAATTTACCGTTAGAATTTAGTAAAAAATTGAACATCCCTAAACCTTTTCTTAAAGAAGATTTTAAAGACTTTGTAGTCATTCATCCAGGCTCGGGATCACCTTTAAAAAATCCTCCTTTTTCACTTTTCTCTCGTCTAAAGGGCTTTCTTGAAGGCAAAGGATATAAAGTCTTATTTTTGGCTGGACCTAATGAGACATTGCTTTTAAAAAGTGGCATCCTATGCTATTACACAGAAGATTTGATCGACCTTGCTCTAAAATTAGCTAAAGCAAAAGCCTTTATCGGAAACGACAGCGGTATTACCCATCTTGCTTCCTACTTAGGTGTTGAAACGTTTGCCATATTTGGACCAAGCGACGAAGTAACTTTTCATCCTATAGGAGAAAAGGTTCACATTGTAAGCCTTGACCTACCCTGCAGACCCTGTTTCCCAAAAGTATGTAGTGAAAGAAGCTGCCTTAAAGAAGATGAACTTTTTGAAAAATTTACCAGCTTAGGTATATTTTAAAGCGGTGTTATTGTTGAAAGTATTTTGGTAACCATTGGGGTGAGGGAAAAGAGCGCGGACATCCTGCTAAGTAATTCTTAGATAGCCTCAATTTTCTCCTTGACTTTGATTTAAATAAAAGGATAATATAATAAACATAACATAAAAAAAAAGGAGGTTTAAATATGGGGTTGTCGTTAATTTTTTTGATCATCATTATCTTACTTTTCCTACAAGCTTCAATAAAGGTCATCAACGAGTACGAAAGGGCGGTTGTTCTTCGTTTAGGAAAATTTCATAAAGTAAAAGGTCCAGGGCTGATTTTACTCCTTCCGATTATCGATAAGATGAGAAAGATCGACCTCAGAACTGTAACCCTTGATGTGCCTCCTCAAGAGGTTATTACTCGAGATAATGTTTCCATTAGAGTGAGCGCTGTCGTTTATTTTAGGGTTGTAGAACCAGAAAAGGCCTTCTTGCAGGTTGAGGACTACTATTATGCCACGAGCCAGCTTGCTCAGACCACGCTTAGGAGCGTTTGTGGTCAGGCTGAGCTAGATGAGATCTTGGCAGAAAGAGAAAAGCTCAACGTTAAACTTCAAGAAATCCTTGATGCTGACACCGAACCCTGGGGTGTTAAGGTCTCGAAAGTTGAAATTAAAGAGATCGACCTTCCGGAAGAGATGAAAAGGGCTATGGCCAAGCAAGCGGAAGCTGAAAGAGAAAGAAGAGCGAAGATTATCAGTGCTGAAGGCGAGCTACAGGCGGCTCAAAAGCTTCTTGAGGCAGCAGCAATTATGGCCTCTAACCCATTGACTTTACAGCTTCGTTATCTCCAAACTCTTACCGAAATAGCCGCCGAAAAGAATTCTACCATCCTCTTCCCCTTACCTATCGAAATTTTAAAAGCAGTTACACATAAAGAATCTGGATAATATGAAAAATTTCACAAAGAATGGTTAGTTACAAAAATATGAGTAAAAAAAAGGAGGTATTTTTATGGACAAAGAATTAGTAAAACAGTTTGCCGAAAAGTATCAAGATATTAAAGAGCTTTTTGAAAAACATCAAAGCTTAGAAAAAGAGCTCGAAAGGTACGTTAAAAGACCTTATCTAACTCCAGAAGAGGAAATGAGAGAGAAACAAATTAAACGTGAGAAGCTTTACTTAAAGGAAAGAATATATGAGCTAATAAAGAAATACCAAAAGGAGGGTGAGAAGATTGGGTAAAGTGATGACTGGTGCTCAAATGATTGTTGAAGCCTTAAAGCGTGAGGGAGTTGAGGTAATTTTTGGTTATCCTGGTGGCGCAGTAATTGACATCTACGATGAGCTTTACAAAACCGAAGGTATACATCATGTTTTAGTAAGGCATGAGCAGGGTGCTGTGCATGCTGCCGACGGTTATGCTCGTTCAACCGGTCGGGTTGGTGTTGTCCTTGTTACCTCCGGTCCAGGTACCACAAATACCGTAACTGGCATTGCCACTGCTTACATGGATTCTATACCTATTGTTGTTCTAACCGGACAGGTTCCTACCAAACTTATCGGGAATGATGCCTTTCAAGAAGTGGACTCAACCGGTATTACAAGACCGATCACTAAACATAATTTTATAGTTAAAAGAATTGAAGACCTACCCCGCATTATAAAAGCTGCCTTTTACATCGCTAGGACTGGAAGACCAGGTCCAGTTCATGTTGACCTCCCAAAAGATGTCCAACAGGCAAAAGGGGAGTTTAATTATCCTGAAGAGATCCATCTTAGAAGCTATAACCCTGTTTATGAGCCCCACATACGGCAAATAGAAAAAGCGTATCAACTTCTGGAGAAAGCCGAAAGGCCTGTTTTCCTTATTGGGGGTGGGGTTATTTCCTCAGGCGCAGCTCCTGAGGTGCTTGAACTAGCTGAAATACTAAATCTTCCTGTCACGATGACACTTATGGGTCTTGGTGGTTTTCCTGGAGATCACGATCAAAGTCTTGGTATGCTTGGAATGCATGGAACCTACTATGCTAACATGGCGGTTGCTAACTGCGATGTCCTTCTTGCAGTAGGAGCAAGGTTTGACGATAGAGTTACAGGAAGGCTTGATGCCTTTGCTCCAATGGCGAAGATCATTCACATTGACATTGACCCAACTTCTATTCAAAAAAACGTTAAGGTAGATGTGCCTATAGTTGGCGATTGTAAAAGGTCTTTGCAAAGGTTACTCGAGGTGGTTAAACAGGTAGGGCAGCCCAAAAAATACTGGCAAGAAAGGTTTAAAGATTGGTGGGAACAAATAGAAATTTGGCGCAAACGCTATCCTTTGAGGTATAAGTTTGACCCAAATGTTATAAAACCACAATTTGTCATCGAAAAACTCTATGAATTGACTAAAGGGGAGGCTATTATCGCCACCGAAGTTGGTCAAAACCAAATGTGGACAGCCCAGTTTTATAAGTTTAAAAAACCAAGGACTCTTATAACTTCTGGTGGACTTGGGACGATGGGGTTCGGTTTTCCAGCTGCAATAGGAGCCCAAATAGGGAACCCAGGGAAGCTTGTGATCGACATAGCTGGGGATGGTTCGATACAGATGAACATTCAAGAAATGGCTACAGCTATGCAAGAGAGGCTCCCTATTAAGGTTATCATTCTTAACAATGGTTACTTAGGAATGGTTCGCCAATGGCAAGAGCTTTTCTATGAAAAAAGATACTCTCAAGTTAGCTTAGCAGTCCAGCCAGATTTTGTTAAACTTGCAGAAGCTTATGGTGCCTTTGGTATGAGGATAACTAAACCAGATGAGGTTGAACCAGCTCTTAAAAAGATTTTAGAGATGAACACCCTTTGCGTGCTCGATGTAAGAATTGCTCCGGAAGAGGGAGTTTTCCCGATGGTTCCCGCAGGTAAAGCTACTACTGAGATGATTTTAGTTTAAGGAGGAAGCTCATGGCTGAAAGAAAATGTACCCTTTCAGTTTTAGTAGAAAATACACCAGGAGCCTTAGCGCGCATTGCTGGACTTTTTAGCGGGAGAGGCTTCAACATCGATAGTCTTTGCGTAGCAGAAACGTTAGACCCAACCCTTTCCCATCTAACCTTGGTGACAAGAGGTGATGACCAGATCATCGAACAGATCATCAAACAGCTTAGACGATTGATTGATGTTTATAAAGTAGTTGATGTTACTCAAGAAGGTGACTACGTTGAAAGAGAGATGGCTTTGATTAAGGTCAGAGCTGAAAAGGAGAATAGAGCAGAGATCATGAGAATCTGTGAGATTTTCCGCTGCAAGATCGTTGATGTAAGCCCCAAAACTTATACACTTGAGGTAACAGGTGACCAGAATAAACTTCAGGCAGTTATTGACCTTTTAAAACCAATGGGAATTAAAGAGATTGTCCGCACAGGACCCATTGCTATTAAAAGAGAGAAAAAAACAGCCTAAAAGCTCCGCGCCTAATCGATAATACCCAACCTCATTCCTTGCAACAGGGAAAACCTTGATAAAAGTTGATGTTAACAAAGAATACTTAACTGTCGAGGAGGTCTCTGCCTTTCAAGAGGCTTTTAAGCGTTGTGCAAGACGCATAATTCTTGCCACAACCTTAGCGGGAAGCGGCCACCCAGGAGGTTCACTTTCATCTTTAAGTCTACTTCTCATGGTTTACGCTATCGCAAAAGTTGATCCGAAAAATACCAGGAAAGAAGATAGGGATAGAGTGGTAATAAGTCATGGACACATAAGCCCTGGGGTTTATAGTGTTCTTTGTGAATATGGGTTCTTCCCTGAAGAGCCCTTTCTACTTGAATTTAGGAGGGCTGGTTCTGCTTTTGCCGGACATGTGGAACAGGCTGTTCCTGGAGTGGAATGGAATACAGGGAACCTTGGGCAAGGTTTATCAGCTGCCTGTGGAATGGCTAAAGCTTTAAAGCTGAAAGGACTTACAAGACATGTCTTTTGTCTAATGGGAGATGGAGAACAACAAAAAGGACAGGTAATTGAGGCTAGACGCTGGGCCGTAAAGTTTGGTTTAAACAATCTTATAGTTCTTATTGATTACAACAAACTTCAAATTGGTGGGAGCATCTTTGAAGTGATGCCTCAAGACATAGCGAAAGAGGTCGAAGCTACCAATTGGAACCTCATCGAAATAGATGGGCACGATTTTCAGCAAATTTTTCAAGCTCTACGCAGTGCAATTTTAGGCAAAGTAAAGGACCCAAGCAAACCTACTGCCATCCTTGCTCATACAGTTATGGGAAAAGGTATTTCCTTTATGGAAAACGACCCCAAATGGCATGGCATGCCATTACCTTATGACCTTGCTAAATTAGCTTTAAAAGAATTAGGATTTCCACCAGACGAGCTCGATATTTTGATGCAAAAGAGAAAAGAAACTCCAGTAAGGTTCCCACATCAACCCCATGACCCTCTTCCAGTATCAATTAAGCTTCCTTCTGTAATAACTATCTATCCTCCCGATAAAAAAACGGATTGCCGAAGTGCCTACGGTGTGGCTTTAGCTGAGCTTGCTAAGCTTAACAATCTTGGCGAGGTTCCCAAGGTCCTTGGGTTAACTTGCGACCTTGAACCCTCAGTAAAAATGACCGATTTTAAAAAGGTTAGTCCACAGGCCTTTTTTGAATCCGGCATTCAAGAACATAGCACGGCTTCCATAGCTGGCGCTCTCTCAAAAGAGGGTTTCCTCACCTTCTTTTCTACTTTTGGCGTTTTTGGCATCGATGAGGTTTATAACCAACTAAGGATCAACACCTTAAATAAGACGGCCTTAAAGGTGGTTTGCACCCATTTAGGAGCTGATGTAGGAGAGGATGGTCCCACCCACCACTGCATAGACTATCTCGGATTACTCTTAAACTTACCTGATTGGGAAATTTACATACCCGCAGACCCAAATCAAACTTTGCATATCATCTATGCGATAGCTCAAAGAAAAGGAAACATTTTCGTTGGGATGGGACGCTCAAAAGTCCCTATTGTGACTAAGGATGATGGGAGCCCATACTTCGATGAAGGGTATCAATTCCAGCCTGGTAAGGCTGACTGGTTGAAAGAAGGACCTCATGGCGTAATAGTGACTTACGGAAATATGGTCTCAAGAGCCTTAAAAGCTTGGGAATTACTTAAAGAAAAAATGGGAATTTCTGTTTCTGTGCTTAATGTAGCCTCTATCCGACCTTTTCCTGAGGAAGATCTAATAAAGGCATCGAGCCTCAAAAATATTCTTGTCGTAGAAGACCATCTAGTAGCAACTGGGCTAGGTGTTCATATAGCAAGCTTTTATGCTCAAAAAGGTTTAACGGTAAATTTAAAACTTTTAGGTCATAAAGAACCTGCAAGCTCAGGACATCCGGATGAACTTTTTAAGCGCGCAGGCTTAGACCCAGAGTCGATCACTAAGTCCATGATAGACCTAATTCATGGTATCCGAAGCTAAGGATGCCCCTTTAGATTTAGAAAAGAAACAACCCTTTTGGGAACATCTAATAGAGCTTCGTTTTCGCTTAATTAGAGCTTTTATAGCCTGGATTCTTGGCTCAATCTTAGCTTACATCTATTCTGACGACCTCATCTCTCTTTTGATTAGCCCTCTGCAAAAAATACTTATACCATCTCAACATCTCGTTTATTTCAAAACTTTACCTGAAGTCTTTAGTGTTAAAATAAAACTCTCTCTTATTTGTGGTTTTTTTATCGGGAGTCCCTACATTTTTTATCAAATTTGGCTATTCGTAGCCCCAGGTCTCTATCGACATGAAAAAAGATTAACTAAGCTCGTTTTTTTCCTTTCTTCCTTTGCTTTTCTCATTGGCATACTCTTAGCTTATTTTTTTTTCCTTCCTGCGCTGATCTACTATCTCTATTCATTTGGAGAACAGTTTTTACAGTTTAAACCTTATCTCAGCGAATACATAAACTTTGTCTTAAAACTTTTTATCTTCATTGGAGTTTCTTTCCAACTTCCCACAACCCTTGTGGTTTTAACAAAGCTTTCTATAGTATCTAGAGAAACTCTAAAGAAAACAAGACCTTATGCCATTTTAGCAAGCTTTATCGCATCTGCCTTCATAACCCCAACCACCGACCCTGTTAACCAAATTCTTTTAGCCTTAATGTTGACTTTTTTGTTTGAATTGGGTATATTTTTATCATGGATAATCAAATAGTCCATAGGAGGATAACATGCCTTTCGGTTTAGGTGGACAAGAATTATTTATCATCCTTTTTTTGGCTCTCCTTATTTTTGGAGCTAAAAGATTACCCGAAGTAGGGGCTGGATTAGGAAAGGGTATACGTGCCTTTAAGGAGTCCCTAAAAGAAGCTGATGCTTCTGAAGAATTAAAAAAGCTTGATGAACCTAAAAAAGAAGGACCTCACGCTAACTCTCAGCAGACAACTGTTAATAAATCCTAAAGCATCATAGTGAAAGCTTTTCTCTTAGCTGCGGGGAAGGGAGAAAGGCTTCTCCCTTATACTCAGTTTCTTCCAAAGCCACTTTTTCCAATCCAATTCTTGGTGTTCCTATTCTGGAAATCCAACTGAAAAAATTACTTAAATTAGGCATACAGGATATTGGAATTAACATTTTTCACTTAAAAGAAAAATTGTTAGATTTTTTTAAGGAGTTTTTCTCAAAAAAATCCTGTTAATTTGTCAATCTTTGAAGAAAAGGAACTTTTAGTAACAGGAGGCGGTAGTTTTAACGCCAAGGATTTTTTCACTAATTCAACATTGATTATTAACTCAGACATTTTATTCGATTTTCCATTAGAAATTTTGATAGAGTATTATCAAAAAAATAAGAGTCTTATAACTTTAGTTTGCACCTCTAATTCTAATTCTAAAAATGTTAAAGTAGATTTTAGAAAAAATAAAGTTTTATCCTTTCGTTCAAAAGATTCAAACGTTTTTTATCCAGGAATTCAAATAGTTGAACCAGAAATTTTTGAATTTTTAAGCCCTAAATTTGATTTGATCGATACATACATAGAAGGCTTGTCTCAGGGTCTTAAAATTTCTGCTATAGTGGTTAATGATTACTCATTTATAGATATTAGAACTTATCGAATTATTTTATTACTCATGAAAGAATACTTTCAAATAAACTAATACTCCTAGAATTAGGAAAAGTGGAATCTCCTTTTATTATCAAGACAAAGGGATTTGATTCAAAGATAAATTTTTAAACTATTACATTGAATTATCTAGCTATGATAAAATTATAGCTATAAATCAAGTTTATTATTTTGCAGTGATAAGATTAATGCAAGCTTTGGCTGCTTATGTGAAGCTTAGTTGTATGGGTAAAGATTGGTTTAAAAATTGTATTAAATTTGGAGAATTAAAATTATTTAATTATTTAAAATTTTAAGTTCTTACAAATTTGAGGAGCCCCTAAGAGGGCTCCTTAAGTTTATCGATTAAATTGCCCTATTATTCTGGTTTTTCTACACCTGCTTCTAATCCCATACCCACGCCGGGCAACCCATACATCACGGTGCTACCTGTAGAAAAGTATTCCAATTTACCTTCCCTTACCAGCTCATTGGCTGCATTTTTAATGTCCCTTGGGTTGGCATCAGGTATTTCTCTCTGTAAATCTTTTAGATAAACTTTGGTTTTACCCCCTGAAGCTACTTTTTTTTGCATTACTTCTAAAATCTTTTGTTTTAATGTTTCTTTATCCATACATTTCACCCCTTTTTAGTAATTATATTCTTAGTAATTATATTCAGTCATGGGTTTTACATGTTTTGTGAACTTAAAGTGAATAGAAGTTCTGTAAGTGTCATAAGCCAAACGATAATCATCGATCAAATGCCAGGTAAACGGAATGTCGGTAAGTTCAAAAAATTTCTCCCATCCAATCCTTTCAATCCAATCTCCAACTCTTTCATACTTTTTAGCATGCTGAGAATAGATTTCGAGAATTTTCTTAATCCATTTTACAGCTGTTGGCCACCTTGGTGGCTCATTGGGAATGTAAGGAATAACCACTTTGGAAAATCTGGGTGGCGTAATTCTATTTGAAACCTTACCTCCAACCACTAAAGCTAATCCATCCCCCTGTCCGTCAGCTATTGGCATGGCTGGGCACATGGTGTAGCAATTTCCACAGAACATACACCTTTCTACATTAACTCTAACGGTCTTTCTCTTTTGTCCGCCAATTTCAACGGTTGCAGGTTTTATTGCACCTAGGGGGCAAGACGCTATAACAAGCGGAATCTCACAAACCTTATCCAGCCTGTCATCTTCAATTATGGGTGGTTTCCTATGAATACCCACAACGGCAATGTCAGAACAGTGCACAGCCCCACACATGTTCAAACAGCAAGCAAGAGCAATTCTCACCTGAGCAGGAAGCTTATGTGACCCAAAGTATTCAAAAAGCTCATCCATAATTGCCTTAACAACACCCGAAGCATCTGTGGCTGCAGTATGACAATGGATCCATCCTTGTGTATGGACAACATTGGTTACGCTTGCTCCAGTACCACCAATAGGAAACTTATAGGAACCACCCGGGTGTTTACGAGATTTTAAATCTTCAATCAAGGCTTTAAGCTTTTCTTCATCTGTAACGTGAAATTCTACATTATTTCTTGTGGTCCAACGGACATAACCATCGCAATACTTATCTGCTATTTCACAAATTTCACGAACGTAATCAGTCGTCTCTAGCCTTGGAGTACCACAACGGACTACATAAACAACTTCTCCTGTCTCAGAAGTATACTTCAAAACACCAGGCTGAAGAATTTCATGAGATTTCCATTTTCCATAGTTTCTCTGAATCACAGGAGGTAAAAATTGCCAATAATGGGGAGGTCCAATGTCGGTGATCCTGTTTTCCATAGGTTTTTGAGGATTGTATAGTTTTTCAGCTAAGGTTGGGTCGTACGGTTGATTATAAATTGGGTCTGGTCTTTCTGGCTTCTCTCTCATCCCTTCCCCCTCCTTATTTTTAATTTTTTATTACGCTTAATACTAACTAC
>JBMSAU010000153.1:0-25155 GCA_049414625.1 Thermodesulfobacteriaceae bacterium | reverse complement strand
ACCGCCTCCGACTACACCGCCAAGCTGGAAGATAGGGAGATAGAGGGCTACAAGTATCCCGCCGATTACCCCACCAAGGATAATAAGCAAGATGGGCTCAATTAGGGTTGAGATGGTTGCAACTGTTCGGTCAACTTCTTCCTCGTAAAAATCTGCAACCTTATTCAACATCTCATCAAGCCGTCCGGACATCTCCCCTACTCTAACCATCTCTACGAGCATGTAGGGAAAGACCCCAGTGTAAAACATCGGGTCAGCGATGGTTTGTCCGGCGGCTACGCTTAACCTCACATCTTCAAGGGCTTTTTCAATCACCTTGTTTCCTGATGTTTCTGCAGCAACCGCAATAGCCTGAAGCAACGGAACGCCAGCCGTGATTAGACTTCCAAGGGTGCGAGCCATACGGGAGACAGCTGCTTTATGGAAAAGCTCTCCAAAGATGGGAATTTTTAAAAGCAACCTATCCGTTGCAAGGCGCCCTTTTTCTGACCGTCTTAGGTATTTAATCAAAACAACAAACCCAATGACCATGGCTAGGAATATACCAAAAATATATTTGAAATTGTGGCTTATGTTGATTAAAATCTGAGTAGGGAGTGGTAGAGCCTGACCAGCTTCGGCAAAGAGTTGAGCAAACTTGGGGATTACAAATATCATAAGGATAGCTATGACAACTATGGTAACGAAAACGATTACTGAGGGATAGATCATTGCATGCTTTACCTTTGACTTGATGGAGACGATTTTTTCCAAGTAGACAGCAAGCCTCTTTAAAACCTCATCAAGATTACCAGAAGCCTCACCAGACCGGACCATATGGATGTAGAGCCTTCCAAAAACCTTTGAGTACTCAGCCATGGCGTCGCTGAGAGCCGATCCACCCTCTACCTTATTCTTAATGTCAGCAAGGACCTGTTTAAAGTAGGGGTTTTTCTGTTGCATGCTAAGCGTTTCTAAAGCCTTAACAATAGGAAGCCCTGCCTCAAGGACGGTAGCAAACTGCCGAGTAAATAGCATTAGCTCCTTTTCCGAAACCCTCCTTAGAGCAAACCGAAAAGTTGGCTCTTTTTGAGCTTTTATCTCGATGGGTTTGATGTTTAGTCTTCGAAGATATACCTCAACGACTTGTGGACTTGGAGCCTCTAAAACCCCTGTCCTTATCTCACCCGAGGCTGACCTCCCCTTCCATTTGAAGTAGGGCATTATTTACCCACCCAGTAGTTTGGAGCCTCTCTTAGGATGACCACATCATGAACATGGCTCTCCCTATAACCTGCAGGAGTAATCCTGATAAACTTAGCCTTCTTCCTAAGCTCCTCTATGGTTGCACATCCACAATAACCCATCCCTGCCTTTAGCCCACCTATTAGCTGGTAGATGATGTTAGATACCGGTCCGCGATAGGGGACCCTACCCTCAACCCCCTCAGGCACAAACTTAGAAATATCTTCAGCTTCTTGCCCGTATCTTTCTCGACCACCGCTTTTAAACATGGCAGAAAGAGAACCCATTCCCCGGTAAAGCTTATAAGTTCGCCCTTCATAAAGAATTACCTCTCCAGGTGCTTCTTCGGTTCCTGCAAAGAGATTACCTATCATCACGGCCCAAGCTCCGGCTGCAATAGCCTTGGTTATATCTCCTGAAAACCTTATACCACCATCGGCGATGATGGGAATACCGTAGCGATCAGCAACTTTAGCTGCATTAGCAATTGCTGTGAGCTGAGGAACTCCTGCTCCAGCAACTATCCTCGTTGTGCAAATAGAACCTGGACCAACGCCCACCTTTACCCCATCTGCTCCTGCTTTGATCAAAGCTTCGCAACCCTCAGCAGTTGCGACGTTCCCAGCGATAAGCTGACAATCGGGAAAATGATACTTTATCTCTTTAATTGTGTCTATAACATTTTTGCTATGTCCATGCGCAGAATCAATAAACAGAACATCAGCCCCAGCCTTAAGCAAAGCCTCTGCTTGCTCTAACCGATTTTTTCCCACCCCAATCGCTGCTCCAACCCTAAGCCTTCCAAGCTCATCTTTGCAGGCATTCGGATACTTCTTTATCTTTTCGATGTCCTTAATGGTTATTAATCCCTTAAGACAGAAGTCATCATCTACAATAAGGAGCTTTTCTATGCGCCTTTCATGAAGGATTTTTACGGCTGCGTCAAGCGTAATTCCAGGCTTTGCAACCACTAAATTCTCCTTGGTCATTACCTCTTTGACCGGTTTATCAAGCTGGGTTTCAAACCGAAGGTCCCTGTTTGTGACAATACCGACAAGCTTTTTCTTTGGCCCCTCAACTACAGGAATACCAGAGATCTTGTACTCTTCCATCAGGGCTAAAACTTTTCGAATTGGGGTATCAGGGGTCACGGTTATGGGGTCATAGATCATACCACTTTCCGATTTCTTTACCTTTTCTACCTCCCTCACCTGCTCTTCTAAAGGTAAATTCCGATGAATAACTCCCAGCCCTCCTTCACGGGCAAGAGCAATAGCCATCCTACTTTCAGTAACCGTATCCATGGCCGCAGAAAGAAGAGGAATGTTGAGCTTAATCTTAGGAGTAATGTAGGTCGAAACATCAACATCCTTCGGTAAAACCTCTGAGTAAGCCGGCACAAGCAAAACATCATCAAAGGTTAAACCTTCTTCAACTATTTCAAACATATTCCTCTTTGCCCCTTTTTAATCGTTCTCTAGTGATTTTTAATTTATATTTTACAATCCCCACAAGGAAAGTAAAGTAGCTTCAAGGATGCCAAACTCACTTATGAGTGCAGAATCAAGCTGAAAGTATGATAAAAGCTCAAGGTATACGCATAAGGCTGGGACAACAAGGTCTTCTCTTCCTCTTTCCATCCCCCTAACCCTTGAGAGCTGAGATAAAGTCATACTGGTCAGCCTCTGAGCCATCTTAGCAATTCTATCAAGAGTAATTCTGTGCCCATGCAAGGCTCTTTGATCGTAATTTTTTAGTTTTAAGTCCAAAGACCCAAGAAGAGAGGCTGAACCTCCCGTTATAACCAGCATCTCTGACTTGGTGTATGGTAGCTCTTTTAGTTTGTCCCGAATATAGTCTCTCAAAGATTGAAGAACTTTTGGCGTCAAGGGATAACGAAGACCAAAAAAGTCTCTTAAGGTTACAACTCCAAGGTCTAAGCTGTAGATTATAGGCTCAAAGTCTTCTTTATAGTAAATAACCTCCGTTGAACCTCCACCTACATCAACAACGACAAAAGAGTTTGGTTTATAGTCAAGCCTCTCCAACCCAAACTTTATGCCTTTTAAAGTATATTTTGCCTCTTCCTCCGGGCTTAATACTTCTATCTTTATTCCAAACCTTTTTTCAACCTCACCAATAAACTCCATTGCATTCTTAGCCTTCCTGAAGACCGCTGTACCTATGGCTTTGATGTTTTTTACCTCATACCTGTCTAAAATCTCTTTAAAATTCTTTAGAGCAGAAAAGCCTCTTTCCTTGGCTGCTTCACAAATAAACCCGCTTTCGCAAAGCCCCTCCCCCAGTCTAACATTCGCCCTCTCCCGTAGGAGAAAGTATGGAGTATCCTCGAAATGCTTCCCAAGAATAAGCCTAAAGGTCTGAGTCCCAAGGTCGAGCCCAGCGTCAAAGGGAATGTTTAACCTTTCAAGGAATTCCGAACCGGTTCGAAAGACTACCCTTTTCTTTTCTTGCACATAGTAGCGCTGATTGTTTTTTGGGTTTACAAAGATGACCCCTTTGCAAACCCTTGGCTGAAAGGTCCCAAATCCTCGTAGCTCAATAGAATGTCCATCTTTCATCGCGGACTTTAGAGTTTCAAAAAAAGCATTAGTTAAGCTTAAGACAACCTCCTTCTCAAGATCAGGAAAGATTGATAAAAGCTTTTTAGCTAAATCCTTTCCGGTCATAGGTTAAGCTTAATGAGGTAAAAGGGTTGAAAATATAAGGATTGAAGGAGCTCTTCCACAGAAAAGCAGGTTTTTCCTTCAAAAAATCTTTCTAAAAGTCCCTTTTTCCTTGGCAAAACCAAAATTTCCACTTCTTTTAAATTTGCCCTCTTTTTGAGCTCCTCTAAAGCCGTGTAGTAGTTCCCAAGCTCGTCGATAAGCTTTAGCGCCTTTGCCTCCTCACCAGTGTAAATACGACCATCAGCAAGGCTTCTTACTTTATCAAGAGGAAGTTTTCTTTCCTCAGCAACGACCCTGACAAACTGCTCGTGCAACTGATTGACCTTTGCCTTCAAGTATTCCCTTTCCTCCTTAGTCAAACCACGGTAGATGCTCCCTGTATCCTTAAACTCTCCACTCTTTATGGTTTCGCTTTTAATCCCGAGCTTCTCAAACAGTTTTTCAAGGTTTGGTAGTTCGATCACAACTCCAATGCTTCCTGTGATCGTTCCAGGATTTGCAAAGATCTTCTCTCCAGCAAGGGATACATAGTAGCCACCAGATGCAGAAACACCACCCATGGAAACATAAACAGGCTTTTCTTTCCTAAGCTTTTTAAGCTCCTCAAAGACCTCCTGAGTTGGACCAATGGCTCCGCCAGGAGACTCTACCCTTACCAAAACTGCCTTAACATCCCGCCTTGTTCTAAACTCCCTTATGGCAGAAAGATACTCGTCAGCATCGAGAATAATACCTTTTATCTCCAGAACCCCTATCTTTGGTTTCCCAAGGGCAAAGTGTTTGTAGCTTGCTAAAAGGGCAAAAATAAAGGTTAGAAGGATTAGAAAAAGCACAAGACCGCCTAAAAAGGCTAATCCGTAAACCAACCACGGGCGCTTCATAAGCCTTCTCTTTCAGCCAAAGATTTCAAAACTTTACCTAAAGTTAGACCTCCTGAAGGGCTCTGAGAGCTTAGGTACTCCTGGGCTAACATCTTTTCTTCCTCTTCTTTTAAAGCTATCACAGATAGATGCACCCGTTCCCTTTCCCGGTCAAAAAGAATAACCTTACCCTGCACTTTATCCCCTTCTTTAAACTTTTCACCTTGCGGGACTTCCCGAAAGGGCAAAAAACCTATTATATCCTCAGTTATCTCAACAAGGTAGCCCTTGCCGGGTAAAATCTGTTTGACCTTTCCGGAAACATTGGTTCCGGGCTTTAAGATTTCGCTTGCTACATCCCAGGGATTTGGGACCAAAGCCTTGATGCTTAGCTTTAACTTTCTTTCCGAAGGACTTAGCTCAAGGATCTTTGCCGTGACCTCGCTTCCCTCTGAAAAAGCCTCTTTTAGATTTATGTTTCGCTTCCAGCTAGCTTCTGACCGGTGAACAAACCCAACCACACCCTCTCTCACCTCCACAAAAAGCCCAAAATCAACGATTCCCCTAACCTTTCCATGAACTATGTCCCCTACCTTGTGCTCCCTTGCAAAAACCTCCCAAGGGTCTTCTTCCAAGCGTTTAAGGCTAAGGATCATCCTTCTTTCTTCAGGTTTTACTTCAAGCACCACAACTTCTACCCTATCCCCTTGGGTTAACACATCCTGGGGTTTTAGTCCCCTTTGCCAAGAGACCTCGCTTGCAGGGATTAAGCCTTCAATCCCAGGTTCAAGCTCAACAAAAGCTCCAAAGGACTTTACCTCAACTACCGTCCCAACATGTCTGCTATCTACAGGATACTTTTCTAAAACCTCTGTCCACGGGTCTTTCTCCAAAGCTTTTAAGCTAACTTTTAACTTTCCTTGAATAGGATCATAAGAAAGGACTGAGACTCTAACCTCATCCCCAATTTGAAGGTAGTCCTCAGGGTTTGTTAGCCTCCTATGGGTAAGCTCAGAAAAGGGAAGAAATCCAGCAATGACCCCCTCAAAGTCTACAATAAAACCTCCCCTAACCTTAGCCTTAACCCTTCCTACTAAAGGTTCCCCCTCGCGAACCTTTTCCTCTATTTCTTTCTTTTTAAGCTCCCTTTCTTTCGCAAGGTAAGCCTTTTGAGAGACAACATAACTATTTTCCTTTTTCTCAAGAGGAAGAACGGTTATCTCCTTTCCTACGAGGTCAGGGTCTTTTTCAGCTTGAGATCCCGGTAAAAAAGCAGAAACCACACCTTTAAAGCTAACGATATAGCCCCCTTTTACTGAAGAGATAACCTTTACCCTAAGGGGTAAGCCCTTAGCAAAAAGCTCCTCAAACTCCTCCCTTGCCCTTCTTTCAAAGAGTTTTTTTACAGAAAGAACATAAACTCCTCTTTGTCCTCTTTGTGCAACTATTGCCGATAACTCTTCACCGAGCTTTATTTCCTCAGGTTCAACCACTTCAGTTTTTGGAAGGATAGCCTCAGCCTTTCCTCCAAGGTCTATAAAGTAGTTTTCTCCATCAAAATGAACAACAACTCCCTTTACCACATCACCAACCTTAATCGGAGCATCCATCCTTTGAAAGTACTCCTCAAGAAGCGTTTTAAAATTCTCTTCCATGGACAAACCCCTAAAATACTTTCTCAGGAATTATAGTTAAGATACAGAATAAAGCAAGCTCTTAACAAAGGCTATTTCCTCATCTTTAGTCTTGAGCCTCCCCTCAAGCTTCTCTTCCCTAAGCTTCTTTAAAATCTCGCCAAGTTGCTTCCCTGGCTTTATCCCAAGCTCTTTTAAATCTCCGCCTTTAAGCTCTGGATACACCTTGCTATACACAAAAAGGTATCTTTCTATTTCTTCTTTTAGCTCTGGTAAATAGAGAGATAGGGCTATAAGCGTTGCCTTGTCTATCTTGTCAAACTTTAAAACTCGCTCGATCAAAGGAAGAGTTAGAAGTGCTTTCAAGTTTGTCCTAAACTCTTCATAGAGCTTAATCAAGCGATCAATAACGCTATCTGGGAAAAAGAGACGCTTTAAATTTTCCCGCTTAAACCCGGCTAAAATCAAGAGAAAAGCATCCTCTACCTCCCGAGGACTAAGGATTTCTACAAATTCCTTTAAAGTTTTTAGTCCTTCCACTAACTTTTCCCCGTCTACCTCTAGGCCTGAATGAGAAAAAAGTTCAAAGCCTTGGCACTCTGATAATAGGCGAGGCAAAGAGGATATACCCTCTCTTTTGACAAAGAGTAAGAGCTCGTTTCTCAACCGGGATGCTGAAAGCTTAAGGAAGGCTTGAGCCTCTATAGCCTGGTAAAGAGCCTGATAAAATTCTTCGGCATAGTTTAGCTTAAACCTAACCTTATAGCGTATCCCTCGAAAGACCCTCGTTGGGTCGTCAACGAAGGACCTCAAGTGAAGTGGTCTAAGGAGGCTTCTTTCAAGGTCAGAAATCCCAGAAACTAAATCGACTATCATCTCAGGATAAGGGGGGCTAAGCCCGTAGATGAGGGCGTTTATAGTAAAGTCTCTTCTTAGCACATCCTCTTTAAAGGTTGCTTGATAGACCTTTGGTAAAGCAGCTACATCCTCATAAACCTCACCCCTTGCGGTAACAAGGTCTACTACAAACCCCGTCTGAGGGAGAAGGATCTTGTAGGTCAAAAAGGGCGAAGAAAAAAGGACTTCAAAGTCAAACTTTCTTCTTAGCTCCTCCAAAAAATCCGCAGCTGAGCCCTCTATTACAAGGTCAACATCGTAGGACGGTCTTCTAAGAAGAAAATCTCGAACCTCTCCTCCGGCAAGGTAAAGAAATTTTCCCTGTTTCTCCGCAACCTCCTTAGCCTTGAAGATAAAGTTTAAAGCCTCGTCAGGAAGTTTTAAATGTTCTAAAAAATCGGAAAGCTTTACTTTAAGAAGCTTAGGCTTAAGCCCTTGGATGGTATTTGTCATAAACCTCTCTTAGCCTTTTTACATCCACATGTGTATAGATTTGCGTTGTTATTATGCTACTATGCCCAAGCAGGAGTTGTATTGACCTAAGGTCTGCCCCTCCTTCTAACAGATGGGTTGCGAAAGAGTGCCTAAGCACATGGGGCGAAATCTTCTCAAGAGGGATGCCTGCTTTATTTGCATATTCCTTTATAATCTGCCAAAACCTCTGTCTTGTCATTGGGGACCCAAGGCGGTTTAGAAAGACAAAGTCCTTGCTCTTTTTGTTCTCAAGTCTTGGTCTTACCTCGGCTAAATAGAGCTTTAAGAAGTTTAGAGCAGGCTCTCCCAAGGGCACAAGCCGGACCTTTTCTCCTTTCCCTAAAACCCTGACAAGCCCAAGCTCAAGGTTTAGGTTCGAAAGTTTTAAGCTTACAAGCTCAGAGACCCTAACCCCTGTAGCGTAAAGGACTTCCAGCATACACCTATCCCGAATTCCTAGAGCTGAGGAAAGGTCAGGAGCTGAAAGAAGGGCGTTTACCTCATCAAGGGTAAGAACCTTTGGCAACCGAAAAGGAAGCTTTGGTGTTTCTAAAAGCAAAGGCGGAAGCTCAAGCTGAAGCTCCTCAAGCAAGAACCTAAAAAACCTCCTTAAGCTCGAAAGCTTTCTCGCAATGCTGTAGGGATTAAACCCCCTTTCTCTAAGAGTTGCTAAGTAGACTTCAACGACGCTTAGGTCTAAATCCTTGAGCTCAACCTTCTTCTCTGATAAAAATTCAAGGAAATCTTTTATATCTCCAGCATAGGCAGAAAGGGTGTTCAAAGAGTAGTTTTTCTGAGAAATCAAAAAGAGTAAAAACTCTTTAAGGACATCCCCCATCAAAGGGGAAGCTCCTTTAAGACCTTCTCGACCTTAAAAGACACCGCAGGGTCTGCAACCGTATACCTCAACGTCTTTAATTTGGTAACCAAGGCTTCCAAATCTTCCTTTGAAAATAAAGAAAAATTCTCCTTTATAAATTGTAGCGTCTTAAGAATAAGCTCCTTTTCTTTAGAATCCAAAAAAAGAAGCAAGGTCATAGCATCGGTAGGAAGACCAAACTTTTCGATGAATTCGAGGGCAAGCTTTTTGAAGTCCCTTTTGCCAGCGGATTGATGAAGCTTTTTCAAAGCCTCTTCCATTTCCTTTGAATTTTTCCCTTGAAAAAGCTTTTCAAGCTCTTTGAGGTAGCTTTTTTTCTTTGTTTCGTCAAGCAAAGGGGTCTCAGCTCTTTCTGCTTTTTCCCTCTTTTTTCTAAGTTTTGCAAGACCACTTTGGTCTTTTAGCTTGTCTATCTCCCGCCAAGAGAGCTTTTTCCTATCATCTGCCATAGCCTTTACCTCCTAAAAATTCATACTTGAAAGACCACTCTATCTGGAAGCATAACAGCCGAAAGTTTTCCTCCGTAGACGCATCCGGTGTCAACTCCGATCCGATCCTCAAGCATCAGCACATCCGGAAAAGGAGTGTGCCCAAACACTACCACTTTAGGGAATTTACCCTCAAAAAGATAAAAGGTCTGTCTAATCCAAAGAAGGTCCATCTCATCCTGTTCTTTTAGGCTCTTGTAAGGATTAATCCCAGCATGGACAAAGATGTAGTCCGAAGTTTCAACATAAAGAGGAAGGCTTCGTAGGAACTCAACATGTTCTTCCGGTATTTGAAGACGCCCCTCCTTCAGGTAGCAACGGAGGGTCTTATCTCCGCCGTTATAAAGAAAGACCTCTGGGTCTATCCCTTGCAAAAACCTTTCAAACATCCACTCATGGTTTCCTTTTAGAGCTATCACCTTCCCAGGATAGGCTTGAACAAGCTCCATCACTATCTCTAAGGCTCGGCGTGGGTCTTCTCCTCGGTCTATGTAGTCGCCAAGGAAGATCAAATAGTCTTCGTTCCAGCGAATGGGAAGCTTAGAAAGTAAAGCTTCAAGGCTTCTACTACAGCCATGGACATCACCCACAGCAAAGAACTTAGTCCCAGAACCTTGCTCTTCTATCGTCAAGCCTTTTAAGCCCATACTTTTTCGCAAGCTCTAAGGCTCTGTTCCATTCTTCTCTGGTAATCTTTCTATCAAGGGGCGGATACTTCCAAGCTTGCCCGCACGGTCTATACTGGTCCATAAGATTAAAGTAAGTATTAGGAGATATCTCTTGAGCTACAAACTTTATAACCTCTTCTGTCTGAGAAAGGTCTTCAGGTAAAACAAGGTGCCTAATGATAAGTCCCCTTTTAGCTATACCGTTTTCTATTACCAAGTCTCCAACTTGGCGATGCATCTCCTTCACCGCAAGCTTAACCACCTCAGGATAGTTTTTAACCTTTGAGAGCCTTAAAGCAACCTTTTCGTCCATATACTTAATATCTGGCATGTAGATGTCGATAATCCCTTCAAGAAGGCGTAAAGTTTCAACCGACTCATAGCCTCCGCAGTTGTAAACAATGGGGAGGTCAAGCCCAGATTCAGCCGCAATCTTTATAGCTTTAACTATGAAAGGTATCTGATGGGTAGGGGTGACAAGGTTTATGTTATGGCAACCCCAAACTTTAAGAATGAGCATAATCTTAGCCAAAGTTTCTTCTGAAACCTGTTCCCCTTCGCCCTCATGGCTTATCTCCCAGTTTTGGCAGTAAACGCAAGCCATGTTACAATAGGTAAAAAATATCGTTCCTGAGCCTCTTTCTCCCACAAGGGGTCTTTCCTCACCAAAATGGGGTCCATAGCTTGATATCATGGGCTTATTTCCCACACGGCAAAAGCCCTTTTCTCCCTTGAGTCTATCAACCCCGCATTCGTGTGGACAGACCCTGCAAGGGCTTAACCTTTCATAAAGAGCCTCAATTCTCCTTTCAAGCTCCCCACTTTCTAAGAGATTTAGATAGGATGGATACTTATCAGCCATGCTGTTTTAGGCTTATAACCTCAAACCAATGCTTTACTAAAGGAGGGGCCTTCAAAAGGCTGCTAAAATTGTAAAAACAACCTGTGCAAGCTGTTGCCAAAACATCGATGATTGAGAGTTCCCTTAGCCACGCTCTACGGTATTCCCTTTGAAAACCTTTGAGCCGAAGGTCAACTTTGCCTGACCCGCAACAAAAATCTTTTATTTTATTATTAAGTCCTAAATTACATAAAGTCAAGTCTATGTTGGCTAATCTCTCGCCTACAAGATGGCATGGCTTATGAAAAAGCACCTTCCCAAAGCCCTCAATTTCAACTTTCACCTTGAAGTTTCTTACCAAAAAATCCAACACAAAGTATGTTCTTTCAGCTAAACTTCTACAATCCTCGGAAATAAGTGGGTAAACCTCTCTAAACATCCAAAGACAGGTTGCACAAAAGGTTAGGATAGGTTTTTCCTCAGAGAAGGCTAAGAGGTTATTTTGAGCAAACTCCTTTAGCCTCCCAAAATCCTTCAAGCTAAGGTAAAGTATTCCGCAGCAGTTTGCTTGAGGGACGTGAACTTTTAGCCCTTCTTCTTTTAACAGGGCGGAAAAATTAACCAAGGCTTTGGGATACAAATGCTTAAGCCCGCAGGATAGGTAAAGATAAAACTCGCCTTCTTTTGATGAAAAGACCCTTTCATCAAGGAAGGAAGCTTCGTCTTTCTGGATAAAATCTTTCCAGAAGAGTAAGTCCTTTATAGGTGGCAGAAAAGTATTTAGTCCTTTTACTTTGATTAAGCTTCGAAGATAGCCCTTTGGGAAGCTTACCCCAAGGGGGCAGACCCTTTCGCACCTTCCACAAAGAAGGCAGTAAGCTAAGCCTTCTCCCGCTAAGCCTTGACTTAGAAGGACATTTCTTCCACGTGGTGAGAAATCTTCTCTGAGAAAAAACCTATAGGTTGGACAATGGGTTAAACATTTGCCACATCTTACGCAATCTTCAGGCTTCCTTGTCTGTGTCAACTTTGATCAACCTCTCAAGCCACCAGGAGCACCATTCCGTCTCTAAGATGGCTTCAGCAAGCCTTTTACTTTCTTCTAAGATAAGTCTTTTTTTGGCATATCTCAACCATCTTTCAGCATAGGGGTTGTTTAGGTCTTTCTGTTCTTTGAGCTGAAGCATCAGGTCGAGGGTATCGGCGTCGTGGACGATTTTGGCTTCAAGGGTCGCAAGTGTTCTATACTCTTTATAAAGGATGAGGATTTCTTCTCCAAAGGGGAAGGTGCCAACTGCTTCGCTTAAGGCTCTTTCTTCGTCAGCTTGGTTGTAAAGCTTGTTTACGGCGTTGAAGTCCCCTGTCCTTGCCTCTGGAAAGTCGTGGAAAAGAGCCATGGTCAAAACTTTACCTACATCAACCTTACCTCGGAAGAACTGACAAAGAATGTAGGCGCAGAAGACGGTACCAAAGGTATGCTTCGCTACATCTTCTTTACCTGTACCAAGGTAGCTGTAGCCTGTCCTTTCAATTCTCTTTAAAAGGTTTGCCTCAAAGAGAAGCTTTGCAAGCTGATGGAAATAGCTCATGACAAAGACTTTGCTAAATAGGCTGAAATCTTAAGGATAAGTCTCGCCACAAGATATTCCGTTATGGGTAAAGCGGGCAATGGTCTTACCTCGACGATGTCCATCGCTACAGGGTTTGCCTTAGCAAAGAGCTTCAAAATTTCTAACACCTGATACCAGCTTAGACCTCCGGGCTCAGGTGTTCCAACTCCCGGTGCCTGAGAGGGGTCAA
Organism: Thermodesulfobacteriaceae bacterium; assembly: GCA_049414625.1. Lineage (GTDB taxonomy): Bacteria > Desulfobacterota > Thermodesulfobacteria > Thermodesulfobacteriales > Thermodesulfobacteriaceae > WYEG01. The sequence goes on along the minus strand of JBMSAU010000153.1, from coordinate 12,699 downwards.
AGACATCTACATCAAGGCTAAGGTAGCTTGGTCCTTCCGCTAAAAATTCAGAGACCTTCTTAAGTGAAGCCTCCTCATTTTTAATAAAATCCTTGGCAAGAATAATACCCTCTCTATCATTGAGCAAAATTTCCTTTTCTTCCTCTGAGGCTGACCTTATGCCGACGCTTAAAACAGGAAGATTGAGCTCCTTTACCCTTCGCATGACCGTAGCATGATTGAGCTTGCTTCCAAGGTATTCGTCCCTTTGGTCAAGATGAGCATCAAGATGGAGGACTTTGAGACAAGGATAATACTTTTTATATACTTTAAGTATCGGAAAACTTACCGTATGCTCTCCCCCTATGTAGATGGCAAAGAGCCTTCTTTCGGCGTATTTCTTTGCTAATTCTTCAACTTGAGCTAAAGCTCTCTCAAAATCAGGAGAAAATTCAATCATTTCCTCGGTATAGAATCCTAAGACCTCATTCGGGGTGATTAAATCTTCCTCGTCGAAGAATTCAAGGTTAGGGCTTACTTTTAGGATTTCAAGGGGGGCAAATTTTGTTCCTTTAAGCCAAGAGGTCGTAAACTCAAAGGGGAGAGGGACAAGGGCTACCCTGGGATTTGAGGAGTCGGGTAGCCCAAGAAAATTGAGCTTCATCCTTTAGAAGGTTAGACCCTTTCTTTCAAGGCGCATGAAGTTTTCAACGGCTCTGATGGACCTTGGGAACTCCAAGCCTCTATCAAGGAGCCTGATCTCGCTCTTTTTAATCTCAAACATCTCAGTTATGTCTACGATGGCTTTATCCACATTGAAGGGCTTGCAAGAGAAGATGTCCACGCTTAAGTAGAGCTTTTCTGGGAAGGTATGGATGCTTATATGACTTTCAGCAATGATTACAAAGCCGGATATTCCCCAGTCTTCTGGGTTTGGAGCAAAATACTTAAACACATAAGGGGGCATGATCTTCGTCATATTGATGGTTTCAGGATATTTATTAAGAAAATCGTAGATGAAATCGATATCCATAAGCTTTGCCTGATTTGCACCGTATCCGTCGATTATCAGATGCTGACCAAAGCCATACTCCATCTTCTCAGAATTTTTCATCTTTTATCCCCCCTTATAGCAAGATATCTCCGCTAAATGGACGGCGTATAGAATAAACCCCTTTCAAAAAATGTCAAGATGCTTTAAAAAAATTTAGAAAACCAAGACAAACAAATTTTATCACAAAATTTTCTGAAAGAAGACAAACGGAGAAGGTTTATTAAGGTTATTTGCGAAAATTAGATGACCATCCTGGTAAGCACCCCATGTAGTTTTGAAGGAGGAAGGTCAAGGAACTTGACAAAATGAGGGCTCATCTGCTTAATAAAAGCGTAGAGCTTCCAAATAGGGTGCTTGGTCTCAATGTCTTCAAGTCCGTAAAAAATAACCCGTTCATCAATGCCAAGCTCCCTTAAAATATCCTCAACCCTTAGGATTTCCATGTATCCGTAGGCAATCTCTAAGGTTTTAGCCCCAGGGCAGAGCTCCTCTAAATATCCAACAGTTATCCCGTAGGGCTCATTTTTTCTTATAAGAGAGACGAAGATATTCTCCTGGTAAAGGATGCCGTGGAAGAAAATGTTTTCTATCACATAAGGAGGAAAATGCTCTACATCCCGTATAAAGTATAAAGCTTGTCCTGGTATCTTTGGGTTCTTTGCGTAAAACCGTGTAAACTTATGGACAAACTCTTGTCTGCTTAAAAAGTTTAGGCTTCTGTATAAACGTTTCTGACCTTCAGTGTATAGAAGAATGATAGAAAAGGGGATGGCAGCAAGAATAACTGCAAAATATCCTCCATGGGGCAGTTTAAACAAGGTTGAGGTAAAGTAGGTGAAAACAGTGAAGGTTGTTAATACTGCAAGCATAGCATAATGGTATTTTTTCTTAAAAAGAAAGATAGTGATGAGGAATAAACCAGTGATGGTCATATCACCAGTAACCGCAAGACCATAAGCTGAGGCTAAACTTGCTGAGCTCTTAAACTCAAACATGAGAAAGATTACCGCAAGGAAAAGCAACCAATTTACCGCCCCGATGTATATTTGAGAGTGAAGCTCAGGGGAGGTATACTTTACCTTCATGATGGGAAAGATGCGAGCAAACATGGCTTGATACATCACGCTAAACATCGCGCTAATTATAGCTTGAGAAGCAATGATCGTGGCAAGAAGGGCTAAAACCAAAAAGGGAACATAGGCTATGGGCAAGGTATTGAGACACATCTCAAAAAGAACGCTCTTAGCCGAGGGATTAAGCAAGAGAAAGGCTCCTTGACCAAAATAGTTGATAAGGAGCGCAATCAGGACAAGATACCAAGCCCTTTTAATCGGACGAGCCCCAAGATGCCCCATGTCGGCATACATAGCTTCTGAACCGGTTGCACAAAGTATCACCTCGCCCAGAACCAGGTAGGCTTTCCAACCGTTATCCTGGAAAAATTTTAAAGCATAGAGAGGATTGACGGCTTGTATGACTTCAGGGGCTTTTACAATGTTTGCTAACCCAAGAAAAAAGAGGCTTCCAAACCATAGACACATGATAGGACCAAAGGTAAAGGAAACCTTCTCCGTTCCGCCTCTCTGAAAATAGAAAAGAAAAAGAGCGATGAGACCTGAGATAAACACAACTTCATTAGGAGTAAGAGGTCTTAACCCTGGAATATAAGAGACACCCTCAACGGCACTAATGATGCTTATGGCGGGGGTTATAACCCCGTCCCCTATTAGCAAAGAAATTCCTATGAAAGAAAGTATGGTAAAAAAGCCTAAGAGCCTTTTTTTACCCTTTAAAAGGTTGCGTAAAATCTCCCAGAGGATTAGAGTTCCGCCCTCACCTCTTAAACTTAGGCTCATAGCTAAGACAGTGTATTGGAGGGTGGGGATGATGATTAACGTCCAAAAGATGAGAGAGAGCACTCCAAAGATGTTTTCTTTTGTTGGCGGTAAAAAGAGGAAGACTACGCTTAGGGTGTAGATGGGGCTTGTGCCGATATCACCAAAAACAAGCCCCAGAGCTTGGATTACCCTTTTATACGAAGAAACTTTCATTGAAGGCTTAATTTTATCACAGGATAAAGAGAAAAGAAGAGAGCCCCTATCTCTTAAAAGGGGCTTATGGGTTATTCTTTTTTACACTTGGGACAGACACCGGTGAAGACAACCTGAAAATCCTCCACTTGGAAATCTTTAAGAGATTCCGGAATAAAGATTTCAAAGAGAGCCTCAACATCTACGATCGTTCCGCAGGCTTTGCAGATAAAATGATGATGAGGATGGGTAAAAGGGTCAAACCTCTTTTTGGAGCTATCGATGTTTAGCTCTTTTATCAATCCTTTTTCTACCAAGACCTCAAGGGTGTTATAAACTGTAGCAAAAGACATGCTTGGGAACCGATCTTTTAAAGCAGTGTAGATCTCTTCGGCTGAAGGATGATTTTTATTACCCTTTAAATATTCTATAATGGCTAACCTTTGGGGAGTAAGCTTTAACCCAAGTTCCTTTAGTAGAGTAAGGTCGTAGTTTTGCATCTTTCTCCCCTTATTTAAATTTTTTCCTTTAAAATAAAACTTTTTTTACTTTTGTCAATATTTTTTAAGGACTATTTTAATAGTAGACTCATTTGGATCGAAAGGAAGGATCCTAACAACCAAAGGGAGGTCTCTCCTGTTCTTAAGAGACTAACAAAAAGGGCTAAGATGTATAACAAATGCCGTTTGCTTCTACATTAATTTAATGATATAATTATAAAGTCAGAGCAAACCCTTCTGGGGGGAGTTATGTTAGCAAAAGTTTCGATCAAGGACTTAACCAAAGTATTAAAACTCTGTGAAGCGGTAGCTGACAGAAAGGCTTCTATGGCAGTTCTCTCAATGGTTCTAATAAACATAAACCCCGAGCAAGGCAAGCTTGAATTTTTAGCCACAGACCTTGATCAAGGTTTTAAGGGTAAGGTTCAGGGAGAGGTAGAGGGAGAAAGCATGAGTTTCTGTGTGCCTGCAAGGAAGTTCTATGAGATAATCAAGAACTTCCCTGAGGATGAAGCCCTACTTGTTAAGGAGGACTCACGCTTAATTGTTCGTGACCTGGCAGAGAGGATAACCTATGAGCTTGCCCTTGGCGACCCTTCAGAATTCCCTGCTCTTCCGGATTTTAACGAAGAACAAGCCATAGACATCCCTGGACACATCCTTTCTCTTCTCATCGAAAAGACTATTTTTGCAAGCAGCAAAGAGGATGCAAAGTTTGTCCTTTCTGGTATCTACTTTGAACCCTTGAAAGAGGAAAGTAAGCTCCGTGCGGTAGCCTCGGATGGTCATAGGCTTGCCCTGTTTGAAACTGAGATCATAGGTCTCGATAAAGCTGAACTTTCTCCTTTTATCCTTAGCCGGAAGTCGGCAAGAGAAATAGCTGACCTTAGCGAAGATGAATTAACGGTGAAGCTTGCCTTTATCAACAACTACGCGGTCATTTGGACAAGCCTTGGTGTATTCTTTAGCAGGACCATTGAAGGAAGCTTCCCCGATTATCGAGCGGTAATTCCTCAAACCTTTGAAAGGGTAGCTAAGGTTGATAGAAGACTTTTCATGGATGCGCTGCGGAGGGTTTCCCTCTTAGTTACTGAGAAGTTTAAACCTGTTACCCTTACCTTTAATAAAAATGAACTAATCCTTACCAGTCAAGAGACTGAGCTTGGGCGTTCCCAGATAAGGCTTGGCTGTAGCTATGAGGGGGACCCTTTCTCCATCACTTTCAATTCGGAGTATTTACTTGACCCGCTTGAAGTTATGCACTCAGAGGAGGTTGACCTTAAGTTCAAGGATGAAAGAAGTCCAGCCGGGATATTTGGCTACCGAGATGACGGCTTTCTTTACATTGTAATGCCCATGGTCATTTAAATATAAAAAATCCATCAAACTGAGGGTCTAATCATTATGAGTGAATATGTAGCCAAAGATATTAAGGTCTTGTCCGGACTTGAAGGGGTCCGGATGAGACCAGCGATGTACATAGGGTCTACGGGTCCGGAAGGTTTTCATCACCTTCTTTGGGAGGTGCTTGACAACGCCGTTGATGAAGCCTTAGCAGGCTATGCAAACGAGATCCGAGTAACCATTCATAAGGATGGTTCGGCAAGCGTGGAAGATAACGGAAGGGGTATACCCGTTGACATCCATCCTGAAGAGAAGATCCCAGCCCTTGAGCTTGTGATGACAAGGCTTCATGCTGGAGCAAAGTTTGACCACGGGGTTTACAAAGTTTCGGGTGGTTTGCACGGAGTTGGAGTATCAGTGGTAAACGCCCTCTCAGAATGGCTTATAGTCAATGTCTATCGAGATGGAAAGATCCATCAGCAAAAATATTCCCGAGGTAACCCCCTTACTCCCATTGAGGTCATTGGAAAGACCAATAAAAGGGGCACCTTGGTCCGGTTTAAACCTGACCCTGAGATCTTCGGCGAGCTTGAGTTTGATCTTGAGACGGTTAAAAGAAGGATAAGAGAACTCGCTTTTCTAAACCCTGAAATAACCTTTTATCTTGTTGACGAAAGGGTTGGCTACAGCGAAAAGTTTCATCAAAAGGGCGGAATAGTAGAGTATGTCAAGGTTTTAAACCAGAAGAAGGAACCCGTTCATTCTAAAGTAATCTACATTTCGGAAGAGAGGGACAAAGTCAAAGTTGAGGTTGCTCTTCAGTATAACAGCACTTCTACGGAGACCATTTTTAGTTATGTCAACAACATCCATACCAAGGAAGGCGGAACGCATGTCGTTGGTTTTAGGACAGCCTTAACAAGAGCCTTAAACCGTTATCTTTCTGAGGACAAGTCCTACAAAGGTCCAAAGCTTGAAGGAGAGGATGTCCGGGAGGGGCTTTGTGCCGTCCTCTCACTTAAGGTGCCTGACCCTCAGTTTGAAGGTCAAACTAAGATGAAGCTTGGAAATAGCGAGGTCAAATCTATCGTCGAGTCCATCGTCTACGAGGGTTTACTCAGGTTCTTTGAGAGCAACCCCCAAGAGGCAAAAAAGATCCTTCAGAGGGTTATTCAAACAGCCAAAGAAAGGGAAGCGGCAAGGAAAGCACGGGAGCTTACCAGAAAGAAAAGCGAGCTTGAGGAGTTTATCACTGCTGGAAAGCTTGCAGATTGCACAGAAAAGAACCCAGAGAAACGAGAGCTTTTTATCGTTGAAGGTGATTCAGCTGGTGGCTCGGCAAAGCAGGCAAGGGACAGGAGATTTCAAGCCATCTATCCGTTAAGAGGGAAAATTTTAAACGTAGAGAAGGCAAGCCTTGACAAAATGTTAAAATCTGAAGAGATAAAAGGCCTTATTGCCACCCTTGCTTGCGGAATCGGCGATTCCTTCGACCCAGATAAATGCAATTTTAGGCGAATAATCATCATGACCGATGCAGACATTGACGGTGCCCACATAAGGACCCTTCTTCTTACCTTCTTTTATAGGCAAATGGCTCCCATAATCGAGAGGGGCTGGCTATACATTGCTCAACCACCTCTTTACCGGGTAGTTGAAGGCAAAAAGGAATATTATCTTAAGGACGACGAAGAGCTTGACAAATTTCTCCTTAAGCGAATTGCTAAAAACTTAAGATTAAAACCTGCCCTTTCTAATCCCGAATCTTTCTTTGCCACCCTTTGCAAGATGGAAAAGCATCTCTTAGCCCTTGCCAAAAAGACTTATCCCCCTGAGGTTGTGCTCCTCCTTCTCACCCTTGGGTATGTCTCGCTTGTCAACTTAGAGAAGGAGGAGGATGTGGCGAAGCTTTCTCAGGAAGTGGTAAAACGGTCTTTTAAAATTTCTAAGGTAAAACCAAGTAGCTACAATCCAAAGTACTATGAATTTCATCTCCTCTCGGAGAAGGAAGGGATAAGCTTTTGCAAGGTCGGTCCTGAGTTGATCTTAGAGAAGGATTATCGCGAGCTTGTCAAGCTCTTTGAGGGGCTCAAACCCTACCTTAACCAAGATTTAACGGTAAAGTTTAAAGATGAAGAAAGGATTTTCCAAGGCTTCCCCTTCTGCCTTTTTGATATGCTCAACTTTCTAAGAGAGGAGGCAAGGAAGGGGCTTTACATTCAGCGCTACAAAGGCTTGGGTGAGATGAACCCCAAACAGCTCTGGGAGACAACCATGGACCCTGAGCGAAGGGTTTTGAAAAAGGTTTCCCTAAAGGATGCCGAGAAGGCAAGCGAGCTCTTTTCCATCCTCATGGGAGAAAATGTGGAACCCCGAAGGGAATTCATCTATCAGCATGCCTTGGAATATCGTGAACTTGATATATAATTTTAACTCAAATGGAAAAAGAAACCTTAAAACCTCTTATCTCACCTTCTGACATCGCAAGCAAGGTCACTGATCTTGCAAAACAGATCCTCAAAGACCATGGCGAAGAAGAGCTTATTCTGATAGGCACGCTAAAGGGCTCTTTTATCTTTCTTGCAGACCTAGTTAGAGCTCTTGACAAAAAGGATGTCTTCATAGACTTTGTCCGAGTGAAAAGCTACGGCTACTCCGATACCTCATCAGAAGAGATAGTGATCACCAAAGATGTAGAGCTACCCCTTGAAGGGAAGACGGTGATCCTCGTTGAGGATATAGTTGACACAGGTTTAACCGTTAAGTTTCTGCTTGAGCATATCAAGCTTCACAAGCCTAAAATCGTCAAGGTTTGCGTGCTTATTGATAAAAGGGAGAGGCGAAAGGTTGATGTGCCCATAGATTATGTGGGGTTTGTGGTGGAAAAGGGTTTTCTCGTTGGCTATGGTCTTGACTATGCGGAAAAATATAGACATCTACCAGGTGTCTACGAGGTGATAAAACCTTGAGCAAGCCCTCCCTTTGGCAAAGGTATAAAAACTTTATGATCACCTACCTTAAAGAAAGCCCCTGGTATCTCTGGGTCCTTCGCATATCGGCTGCCCTTTTGATAAGCTATATTCTCATAAAAGCTTTAAAGCTTTAGGAGGAAACCTATGGTTCTGCGTGACCTCTTGCTTGTTATAATCGGGCTTACCATCCTCTCAGCCATAGTGCTTCATCAAAAGGACTCTCAAGCTGAGACCTTTAAGTGTTTAAAATGTCATAAGGGTAAGGATAGCCTTGAAAACCTTGTCTCTTCCAAAGGCATTAAAACGGCTGATGACCTCAGGCGAATAGTCAGACAGGGTCCAAAGGCTGGACTTCATAGGACTTCAACGGATGAGGACCTTGAGCTTGCCATCAAGTATCTAAATCTTAAATAATAAATAATGAAAAAAAAGAAAAAACAGGTTAAGCAGTCATCTCTCGAAGAAGAAATCTTAAGCCTTTTTGAGACCAAGAAAAAACCTCTCCTTCTTCGGGAGCTTTATCATTTGCTCAACATCCCTAAGCCTGAAAGGCAGGCTTTTCGTGAGTTTGTCCAAAAGCTATGCCGAGAGGGCAAGCTTGTCCAGATAAGAAAGAGAAAATTCGGGCTACCGTCCCAGTTTTCAGCAAAAAAGGGAAAGATCCGTGTTCATCCCGATGGCTTTGCCTTCGTTGAGACTGAAGATGGGCAGACGGTGTTTATTCCCCCAAGGAAAGTAGGAAAAGCCCTTGACGGAGACACGGTTCTCGTTCAGATTGAAAAGATTGCTAAAAAGGGGCCTGAAGGACGAGTCCTTTCGGTCATAGAAAGGAAACGAAAATACATCGTTGGGTATCTGGTTAAGCGGAATAAATTTTTCTTCCTTGAGCCTGAAGACCCAAGGATTCCCGTTGAGCTCTACATTCCTAAAAAAAGAAAAGGAAAGGCTCTCCCCAACCATCTCGTTGTGGCAAAGATCATCCAAAGCTCCTCCGAGTTTGGCGTCCCAATGGGAGAGGTTTTGAAGGACCTTGGCGACCCAGAGGATATTAATACCCATGTCTGGGCAGTTATCTACGGGCAGGACCTTCCTTTTGAACTTCCTCACCAGGCAAAGAAGGAGCTTATGAAGCTTCCTGATGAGGTTCGGGAAGAAGATAAAGTTGGAAGGGTTGACCTGAGAGAGCTCCCTTTTGTCACTATAGACGGGGAAAATGCTCGAGATTTTGACGACGCAATCTGCGTGACAGAAACCCCTAAGGGCTTTAAGCTCTATGTAGCCATAGCTGATGTGTCCCACTATGTGCCCATGAATTCTTTTCTTGACAAGGACGCTTATCTCCGCGGGACAAGCGTCTACTTTCCGACCATGGTCATACCCATGTTCCCGGAAAAGCTATCAAACCACCTTTGCAGTCTAAAGCCCTATGTTGACCGGTTAGTGATGGTTGTAGAGATAGACTACACTAAGAATGGAATGGTCAAAGGGAAAAAGTTCTATGAAGGAGTAATAAGGTCTAAGGCACGGCTTACCTACACGGAAGTTAAAAGGATGCTCATTGACGGAGATAAAGAGGTTATAGAGAAATACAAAGAGCTTTATCCAATGCTTAACTCAGCCCTTGAGCTTTCTCAGCTAATTCGAGCTCAAAGGACTAATAAGGGTAGCCTTGATTTTGACCTTCCGGAGCCTGAGGTCTTAATCAATCTTGAAGGGAAAATAGAAAACATCATCAAAAGGGAAAGAAACCCAGCCCACATGCTGATAGAGGATTTCATGATCGCCGCAAATGTCGCCGTCGCTGAATTTCTAACTGACCTTGACTATCCTTTTCTTTACCGGGTGCATGAAGAGCCAGACCCAAACAAGCTAAGAGAGCTGAGCGAAATTTTTCTTTCCCTTGGCTACTCAATCGACATACCAGAAAAGGTCACACCAAGCTTCATCCAGGAGCTACTTAAGCAGTTTGAGGGAAAACCAACCGAGCACCTTTTCAACCATCTTGTTCTTCGCTCCTTAAAGCAGGCTCGTTATTCTCCAGAAAATGTTGGGCACTTCGGGTTAGCTGAAACGCATTACTGCCACTTTACCTCCCCCATTCGAAGGTATCCTGACTTGGTGGTGCATCGGGTGTTAAAAAGGGCTTTAAGAAAAAAGAAGCCTCCTTACTCACATGAAGAGCTTTTAGTCATGGGAAAGCATCTCTCTGAGAGGGAAAGAAAGGCTGAGGAAGCGGAAAGAGATGTGGTAAAGAGGCTCCAAGCCTTCTTCATGCAGGATAAGGTCGGGCAAGAATTCTATGGGATTATAAGCGGTGTCTCAGCCTTTGGGTTCTTCGTTGACCTTGAGGACTACATGGTAAGCGGGGTGGTAAGGGTCATAGACTTAGTGGACGATGTATACATTCTTGATGAGAAGGGAATTAGCCTTATTGGGAAGAATACCGGTAAGGTTTACCAGATCGGACAGAGAATTAAGGTCAAACTTAAGAAGGTAGACCTACGCAGGTTCTACATAGACTTCGTGCCAGTAGAAGAATAAAACGATTGTGGCTCCAAAGCTTACCTTCTAAAAGATTGATTGCCTCTACTTCAAGAAATTAAGCAGAGTGATAACCACGGAAATAAAGGTAAAACCAAAGACCATCAACCACTGAAGAAAACTAAGCCTTTTATCCAAAGCTTCAAACCTTGCGTTTATAGCTTCAAATTTAGCATCGCTTTCTTTTTTCTGGGCTTCAAACCTCGTATTTATTGCTTCAAATTTTGCATCGCTATCCTGTTTCAAAGCTTCAAACCTTGCGTTCATCTCTTTGATGAGAGTTTCAAACCTCGTGTTCATCTCCTTGGTCAAAGCTTCAAACCTTGCGTTTATAGCTTCAAATTTAGCATCGCTTTCTTTTTTCTGGGCTTCAAACCTTGCATTCATCTCTTTGATTAGGGCTTCAAATCTCGTGTTCATCTCCTTGGTCAGAGCCTCAAACCTTGCGTTTATATCCTTGGTCAAGGCTTCAAACCTGGCGTTCATAGCTTCAAATTTAGCATCGCTTTCTTGTTTTTGGGCTTCAAACCTTGTGTTCATCTCTCTAATGACAGCATCAAACCTTGTGTTCATCTCCTTAATCAGAGCATCAAACCTGATATTCATCTCTATTCTAAGGGCTTTAAGCTCCTCTTCTAAACGGATCAATCTATCAAGAAATTGATTATAAAAGGCTCTTTCTCTATCTTCACGGTATTGAGCTAAGACTTCAGGAAGAATAGAATAGATAAGCTGTTTTATGTATTCAGGAGTAATCTCAGGAGGAGTTTGATGTTCCATAAGTCTCAAATTAAACAATTCTTACAAGTTGTCAAGGAGAGAAAAAGGAATAACTTAGGAGCAAGCACAATGAGCTGAAGACATCAAGCAGGAATGTTTTTCCCGAGGGTAGTTAGCGTAAGGTTTAGATGCAAAACTCCTTTAAGAGCTTGAATTCTGTCAGCAAGCTCCTTTATCTCGTTTGCCTTGCCTCTAACCAAAATTACCTCTAAGCATCGATGAGGGTCGACATGAATATGCTGGGTGGTGATGATCCTATCAAAATAATCGTGCTGAATATCCATGAGCTTATCGACGAGCTCCCGCTTGTGATGGTCGTAAAGATAGGTGATAACGCCCGCAACCTCCTCCTTTGATTCCCTCCATTCCTCCTCAACAAGCTTTTGCCGAATAAGGTCCCTTATGGCTTCGGAACGGTTGGCATAGTGCTTCTTTCTGATGTATTCGTCAAAGGCTGCTAACAGCTCCTTAGGGATAGATACACCAAACCGTGCAAGCTCCTCCATGCTTTCAAATTTATCAAAAGTGTTATTAAATGTCAAGTTTGCAAGAAAGCTGTTTCAAAAAACCTTACCACTTTATGCTGAGGAAAAGCGAAGCCTCCCCGAGAAGGCTCTTAGGACAGAGCTCTTTGGAACTGACAAGGGAAGGAGATCACTTGCCCTTCCCTTGACAACTAACAAAATCCGTTTACTCTAAAAACATGGAACCGCAGATCACTCCTGAATACATAAAACAGCTTGTCTATTCCATCCTCCCTGAAGTCTTAGCTCAGTATCAACAGGAAAAGGGAAAAGAATTCTACCTTAACCCCCTTCTTGAAAGATTAATCCGTCTAGAAGAGGAGTTAAAAGCGCTTAGAATAGAAATGAACCTAAGGTTTGAAGCCCAAACAAAAGAAAGCGATGCCAAATTTGAAGCTATAAGCGCAAGGTTTGAGGCTTTAATCAAAGAAATGAACACAAAGTTTGAAGCTATAAACACAAGGTTTGAAGCTTTGACTATGGAGATGAATACAAGGTTTGAAGCTCTAACTAAAGAGATGAATACAAGGTTTGAAGCTCTCATTAAGGAGATGAACGCGAGGTTTGAAGGTTTAATCAAAGAGATGAACGCAAGGTTTGAAGCCCAGAAAAAAGAAAGTGACGCAAAATTTGAAGCTATAAACGCAAGATTTGAGACTTTAATCAAAGAAATGAACACAAGGTTTGATGGCCTAAAACAAGAAAGCGATGCCAAGTTTGAAGCCATAAACGCAAGGTTTGAAGGTTTAATCAAAGAGATGAACGCGAGGTTTGAAGCTATAAACACGAGGTTTGAAGCTTTAGATAAAAGGCTAACCTTTCTTCAGTGGTTGATCGGAATAGGGTTTACCTTCCTTGCAGGACTCATCACCCTTTTGAATTTCTTTAAATAGTATTTTTATAAAGGACGACATATGCTGAGTGGAGGCTCCTCGGCTTACGCCTAAAGCTGTGATAACGGGGAGAGACCCCTCG
>JBMSAU010000152.1:0-10973 GCA_049414625.1 Thermodesulfobacteriaceae bacterium | reverse complement strand
CGTAAATTACCAAGTCATAGCTTAAAGGCTTAACCAAATAGATAATTGAAAAGATTATTATTATAGAAATATTAACGAGAATTCTTAAAAGAATATTTAATCTGATCAGATATGAAAGAAATAAAATATGTCCTGATATCCATAAAAGAAGTAAAACATTAAACATCATTTTAGAATAGCATTCGCAATAATATTGATAAACTTCTTAATAAGAAAGAAAGCACTCGCAAAAACTCTGTATTTTCTACCAAAATTTTTGGAAATTATCTCTAAAATTTCTCTGTCTCTTAAATCAGACATTTTCTTGCTTACACCTGAGTTGTCATAATAGACTAATGAATTTTCTAAAAAAGGTAATTTATCATTATATCCGTGTCTTAAAAAATAATCGTAATCTGCAGCAAGTTTATAAGATGTATCATAAAGTAATTTCTTTCTAGCATCAAATATTATTGCTTGGTGAGGCACAGGCAAAGAAATCTTATATGATTTTGGCTTCTTAATCGTTCTGTTTATTCTTAATTTTCCGAGTTTTATTTCATATTTACAGTATAAAAATCCAGGAATTTTTATATTATTAAAACATCTATTAGTCAAAAGTTTGTCTCCACTATTTAGGAATAGAATTCCATGACCGGATACCATTTTTATACCCTTATTCATCGCATCGTAAATACCTTCATCTGGTTCGCTGACCCAGTAATCTATATAATCCTCATACTTTTTTATTATATCAAGTGTCCCATCCTTTGATCCTCCATCTATTATAATATATTCCACATTTGGATAGGTTTGACTTATCACGCTCTTTATGGTTTCCTCTAAAGTTTTTTCTCCATTCAAAACAACGGTTATCACTGTGATTAAAGGTAAATAGGTAATCGGGCTACTTTGACTTGAAACATAAAGCCTGATCTTATTCTGTAGATCCTCCGGAGCTGAAATTACAGGATTACCATCTAAATCACAAATATACCACACACCATCCACCAACTTATAACTAAATTTGAAAAATCCTTTTGTTCTTAATCCCCCTTCTGCTTTTCTATGAGGGTTCGGAGGCAAAAATAGCATCGTTTCAAATTTATCTCCTGGGTTAGGTATAAATTTAGAATCTTTTATTTTTAGCTCTGGAATGTTTATTTTATATTTGAACTCTTCCTTAATTTTACCGGATGAGTCTAAATAATCGTCTGGTATGAGTTTTAATGCTAATCGTAAATTATGATTATCCAACAACATTTTTTACCTCCTCTAGTATTTTTTCCCATTCTTTAGCATAATTTTCAATTGTTAAATCTTTAACTCTCTCAAAACCTTTATTGATCAATTCACTTCTTAAATTTTCATTAGTCCATATAATAAAAATCTTCTCAGCCATGTCCTCAATATTATATGGATCAAAAATTAATCCTGCATCTCCAACTTGTTCAGGTAACGCGCATACATTAGAAGATACAACAGGACAGCCTAAATGGAATGCCTCCCAAATCGGCATGCTTACCGACTCAAAAAGCGTTGGCATAACCAAGGCAGTTGCTAATTTGTATAAATAAGGCATATCTTCATCAGGGACATAACCTAAATATTTAACTTGCTGACCCAATCCAAGATTTTGAATCTCGTTCATCGCATTTTCAAAATTATTTTTTTTAGAACCTACAAGGATTAAAGGTATCTCTAAATTGTATTTATCTTTTATATATCTTAATGCTCTAAGAAGATTAATGTGATTTTTATCTTCAATAAAATGTGCAGGATAAAATATAAATTTTTCTGGAAGATTATATTTTTTCTTAACGTTTAATTTTTCATACTCAATTATAGAATACTCATTGATTAAAACAGGAGATATTATAATACGTATTTTATCTTCTTGGATTTCATAATACTTAGTTAAATCATCTTTAATATATCTTGCTTCTACAATAACTTTCCAAGCATTTTTTAATCTAATACTATATGCAATTTCAAATAAATATGCCTTTATTCTTTTTAATATGGACGAGTCGTTATGAAATTTCTTATGCAAATGTCTCGTATCTTGAGGACATACTACATACTTTTTGGAAGTAAATAAAACCTCTGTTGATACGTATGGAGAAATTACTAAATCATTCTCATCAAGAATTGTAAAATTAAATAAATATTTTGCTAAAGGATTCTTAAACATTGTTAAAATCCTGACAAACGTTTTGTAAATATTGTTTTTCTTATTAATTCCAAACCTAAAATTCCAATTTACTTTTTTAATTTTAATTTTGTTTATAGAGGAAAATTCTTTAACCCATGTATCATAGTCCTTATTAATGTAAATATTTATTAATTCTATCTTTTCGATTTTCAACAGAGCTTTACATAGCACTTTTGTCCATGTATTCTCTCCTCCATCATACAATTCGCTTGCTATAATTCCTATCTTCATTTCTTTAACCCTCTATTTATTGTATATATTATATATCTGATCTCTCCAAATTCAAGAATTCTCAACACAAACAAAAATGAATTCACTAAAATAAATATTACAACGTTTACGGCTGTATAAATTATTATATCATGAATTAATACAAAATAAAAAACAAAGTTTGAAGCCAAAGTTAAAACTAATAACGCAGCAGATTTTGCTAACGTTTTTAAATATTCAGCTTGAGAAAAGCCTAAAACTCTATTCAGGATGTAAATATAAACCGGACAAGGCAAAAGTACAAAGACAAAGGATAATGCTGCTCCTTTAATATTAAATGCTGGAATTAAGATAATGGCAGAAATAACATAACTAATGGCACCAACAAAAGATGAAATCATATTAATTTTTGAAAGTCCTAAACCATTATAGTAATAAAAACCAATATTGGAAATCGAAATAAAGAAATAAACTAATGAAATTATAACCAATAGCGGATATGATATTTCAGAGATTTCTTCCCCCATCCAGATTTTTAAAAAAGGTTTTCCAAATAAGACCAAACCTGAAAATACAATTAAGGAAAACGCTATTACATATTTTGTTGACTTTATATATATTTGTTTAAGTTTATCTTTCTCTCCTGCTGAGTTTAAAAAGCTTACAGTAGGAAAAAGAAACTGAATTACTGAAGATACAAAATTATTAGCCATTTGAACTATTGTAAATGGTATTTGATAATATGTAACTGCAGATGATCCAAGGAAATATGCAATTATCATTTTATCCAACCTGAAAACTATATTACCTGTTATGCTATTTATGGCTGTAAATATACTAAAGCCAAAGATTTCTTTAAAAACATCTTTGTTGAATTTTAAGGACAATTTTAAGTTACGAATTAACTTTTTAGAAAACCAGAAATAAGAGATTAATCCTAAAAATTGAAATATTACATAAAATATAAGCATTTCAACTAAACTATATCCCAAATATAAAACTATAACACTTGATATTACAGATAAAAACCACACAATATTCTGTACTTTTACTGATATATCATATCTCTGAAAAGCCTTTGGAATATTTGAAAATGTTGAAGAAATAAGATTTAAGACGAAACCAATGCTTACTATTTTAAACGATGTTACAGCAACTTCAATTTGCTCAGGTCCTACTTTAAAAACCTTTTTTGATAGGAAATCGGAAAGCAAAAAAATTATCAATCCCCCAAGTAATCCCATCGCTATATTTATTAATAAAAAAGATGTATTAACTATCTCATTTATTTTTTAAATCATTTTTTGCTTTGTAATGAGATACAAACTTTATAATTCCCTGTCCAAAACCAAGATCAAGAAAAGAAAGCATTCCCGCAAGAGATATTGCTAAAACATATATTCCATAAATCTCTGTACCAAGTTTGTGAACTATGTATGGTGTTGTAATTAAACCTACAGCAACTGGAAAAATAAAGCCTATTGCGTTATATACAGCATTTTTAAAATTACTCTTCATTTTTTTGTGCTATTATAACCAATTCTCCACCGTTGTCAATTATTGGTTGGCTTTGAATATAGTACTTTTTTAATAATACGCGGAATAAAAATCTTTTAATGCTCTTAGGAGTAAGTTTGAGTGCATAACGGTATATTACATAAAATTTTGAAAGCATCTCTGGTAATGCATCAAGAAATATCGCTACCTTATAGCTTTTTTCATCAAAAATGTAATAATATTCAACTATTTGGAATCCGATACGGTTAAGTAAATTACACCATTCATCTATTGAGTAAATATTTAAATGTCTTTGCCTTTCATTATACTTTACGAGTTTTTCCTTATTTCCAGGAAACCAACGATTTAAATTAGGCGAAGGGACAGTCATGATCAACTTTCCTTTTTTATTTAAAACTCTATAGCTTGATTTTAGAGCTAATTCTACACCATCTATATGTTCTAAAGCACAATTACTAATAATAGTGTTAAAAAAACTATCTGGATAAACATCTAAGCTTCTTGCATCACATTTACAAACTTCTTTATATATGTTTCTCGTTTTAGCCATGGCTATTGATTTTTCATCTATATCGCATCCATATATATCTGTTAAACCTAATAACTCTGCAAAAAAACCATCTCCACAGCAGAGATCAAGGATAGGCGGCTCTAAGTATCTATAAGGAAAATTTTTCAATTCAACACTTCTAACCAGTACTAAGGAAGGTGCATCTGGATACACTTTCAAATATTCTTCAAAGTAATCTTTACTTCTTGACATATCCACTTTATCTCCTCCTCTTTTAAATTATAACCACTTGGCAAGTTGATTCCCTTCTGGTAAATCTCATAAGCAATACGATTTACAAATCCATCTTTTTTATACATTGGCATCATTGAGCAGGGATAGAAAAATGGTCTTGTATCAATTCCTTTCTCTCTTAATTTTTTCATAAACTCATCTCGTTTTTCCTCATCAAAATTTTCATTTACAAGGCAGACCATCCAAAACACATTCTTAGCCCATTCTTTTTCAGGGTTTAGTTTTATACCTTCTAAATCACTTAACTCTTCTTTATACCATTCAAAAATCCGCCTTTTTTTATTAATTATTTCATTTATCCTTTCAAGTTGGGCAAGCCCCAAAGCTGCTTGTATGTTTGTCATTCTATAATTATACCCGACTTCTGTGTGCCAGTATCTCTTTTCTTTAACCATTGCGTGATCTCTTAAATACTTTGCTCTCTCATATAATTTTTCATCGTTTGTTGTAATCATTCCTCCTTCACCTGTGGTAATTATTTTATTACCATAGAAACTAAAAACCCCACAATGTCCAATGCTACCTACTTTTTTACCTTTATATTCCGCCCCATGGGCTTCTGCACAGTCTTCAATTATATATAAATTATATCTTTTGGCAATTTCTATGATTGGGTCCATATCGGCAGGATGACCATACAGATGAACAGGAATTATGGCTTTTGTTCTCGGAGTTATTTTCCTCTCAATATCTTCAATAGAGATACACCAGGTTTCCTTGTCTATATCAGCAAAGATGGGCATTGCTCCTGTATATTTTACTGCATTAGCCGTGGCAATAAAAGTTAGATCTGGAACTATTACTTCATCGCCTTCTTTAATGCCAAGAGAAACCAAAGCAAGATGCAATCCAACTGTTCCGTTTGCAACTGCAAGAGCATATTTTGTGCCAACAAATTTTGCAAATTCATCTTCAAATCTGTTTATATATTCACCTAACGATGATACCCAGCCTGATTTCACTGCTTGTAAAACATATTCTATTTCTTTCTCGGTAATTGTTGGTTCTGAAACTGGAATAAATTTAGTCATTTTTCCTCCAAATCTTGGTTAATTTATAAAAATCATATAACCATCTAGGGAGATAATTAAACCTGATAGGATAGAAATAAATACCGTCTGAAGATCTGAAATAAAATTTAAATTTTTTATTGAAATCAGAAGAGATAAAAAATTTAGTTACAGGATAAAAATTGTTCATCAATTTTATGTTAAGAATACTGAAGCAATATATCCTTTTTTTAAGTTCATTGCTTGTTAATAAAGTAGGGTCTATTATTGTGGTAATTTCTTTAAGTTCTTTACTGCCATAGTAAGAAGGTTCCCCAACTTGTGGATATCCTGTATTTTTACATTCCATTAAATCAATTAAACGTTCAAGTTGTTCACATGCTTTAAAAGTTTTTAAAACTTCATGTTCTAAAACTGACAAATTTTGATCAACTTTAATGTAATCCTGAATTAATATATTTCCATCATCTATTTTCTCATTTACAATGTGATAACTAAATCCTGTTATTTCTTCTTCAAAGTAGATTGACCATGCAGTTGCATGAAGACCTCTATATTTGGGTAGTAAACTATTGTGATAATTTACCACGTAATATTTAAAGGATCCTAGTAATTTTTCTCTAAAAATTTGAGGACATCCTATAGCCAACCCAAAATCAGGAACATAGCTTTTAACTGTTTCTACAAAACCCTCATCATTAATATTATAATTTTGCGGCACTATACATCTTATATTATATTTTTTACAAATATCATAAATAGTTTGCGTAAAATACCACTCATATCTAATTTTATAGTCTTTATTAAATACTTTCTTAATAAACTCCTTACCTAATATAGAATATTTATTTTTCGCAATATTAGGTCTTTTGTTAGTATCAACTACAAAAAGCAACTCAAACCTATGACGTAATTTGCTTAATAATTTTTCTATAAGGATGTTACTTATAAAACTTCTACTATCGGCAAATACAATCAACTTCATTTTTTATAAATCCTATAATTATACAAATAATCGTTATATGTTTTTTTTATCCCCTCTTCCAAGCTTGTCTTTGCTTTCCAACCAAGCTGATTTATTTTACTAACATCTAAAAGCTTTCTCATTGTTCCATCTGGCTTGCTTAAATCATGTTTAATGTCGCCTTTAAAACCCACAATTTCTTTTATCATAATAGCAAGCTCTTTAATCTTAATATCCACCCCTGTTCCTACATTTACAAAATAATCTTGACAAAGTCTGCCCATTACTTCTGCATCTACATTTTCCATCAAATATACACAGGCGTCTGCAAGGTCATCTACATGTAAAAACTCCCGGTAAACCTCTCCAGAACCCCAGATGGTAACCGAAACATTTGAGTTGGGATGCGAAGAGTTGAAAGAAATGCCAAGTTTTGAAAGAATTTTTAATATGCTTTCCTCATTATTTAGATCAATCTCTTTATCTAAACCAAAACCTATTGGATGTTTTTGGAAATCTCGTTTTATACCTTCAATATCCCCCTGTTCTAAAAGCTTAGCCAAGTGGAATTTTCTTATTAAAGCTGGCAATACATGGGATGTTTCAAGATTAAAATTATCATTCGGACCATATAAATTTGTGGGCATAACAGAAATGAAATTGGTTCCATATTGTTGATTGTAGTATTTAACAAGTTTTATCGCAGAGATCTTTGCGATGGCATAGGCTTCATTAGTTGGTTCTAAGCTCCCTGTTAGTAAATATTCTTCTTTCATTGGTTGAGGCGCATGCTTTGGATATATACAGGAAGAGCCTAAGTTTAGTAGCTTTTTTACGCCAAATTTGTAGGCTGAATGGATTACATTTACAGCAATGGCAAGGTTATCGTATATAAACTCTGCAGGATAAGTGCTGTTAGCCAATATACCACCTACCTTAGCGGAGGCAAGGAATACCCACTCTGGTTTTATTTCTTTAAAAAGACTTTCTGTCTCTTCCTGCCTTCTTAAGTCTATCTTATGCCATTTAACCGATAATGCCTGAAAAGGCTCCTTGGTATGAAAAGTTGCGTGAATATCCTTATAGCCCTTTTCAATCAGCTTTCTAATAATGGCACTTCCAACAAGCCCCGTTCCACCACAGACAAGTACCTTCATGGTCTAATGTTTAACCTTGGAACTAAAAACATACTCATGGTTAGTATAGCTAAAACCCTTGGTTAAATTAATTTTAATTCCTTCGCCAATCGGGTCAAGGCCTACGAGCTTTAGGTCGTAATCTACCATGATCTTGACCAGCTCCTCAAAGGTAACTCTTGATTCCCATCCCAACCTTTGTTTAGCCTTTGTTATGTCCGCTTGGAGCCATTCAACCTCGGTAGGTCTAAAATATTTCGGGTCTATCTCAACAACTATGTCGCCCGGTTTAAGAACATATTCCCATCTCCTGTCAACACTTTTTACTATACCCTTTTCTTCCAACTCCTCCCCTTTAAACTCAAGCTCAACGCCCGCATACTCAAAAGCTTTCACCAAGAACTCCTTTACCTGATGACTTTCTCCTGTGCCTATTACATAATCGTCTGGTTCATCCTGTTGGAGCATAAGCCACATAGCTTCTACATACTCAGGAGCAAACCCCCAATCTCTCTTAGCATAAAGGTTCCCAAGGTAGAGTTTTTTCTGCTTGCCTGCAAGTATATGCGCCAAAGCTCTTGTTATTTTTCTTGTCACAAAAGTTTCACCTCTTCTCGGACTTTCGTGGTTAAAAAGTATTCCATTGCAAGCAAAAATGTTATAGGCTTCTCTATAGTTTACTGTCATCCAAAAAGCATAAACCTTAGCCACTGCATAAGGGCTTCTTGGATAAAAGGGGGTTTTCTCGTTTTGGGGTGGAGGAGAGGCACCGAACATTTCTGAGGAAGATGCCTGATAAAATTTAGTCTTTATTCCGCTTCTTCGTATAGCTTCAAGGATTCTTGTGGTGCCAAGACCTGTAATGTTTCCAGTGTATTCTGGCATATCAAAAGAAACTCTAACATGGGACTGGGCTCCAAGATGATATATTTCATCAGGTTTAATGTTCCAAATAATCTCAGTTAAAATGCCGGGGTCGGAAAGGTCTCCGTAATGTAAAAACAACCTTGCCTCTGGGTCGTGCGGGTCTACATAAATATGGTCTATCCTTTGGGTGTTGAAGGTTGAACTTCTGCGGATTATGCCGTGTACTTCATAGCCCTTGGAAAGCAAAAATTCAGCTAAGTAAGAACCATCTTGTCCAGTTATCCCGGTAATTAGGGCAATCTTTTTAGCCATATCTACTTCTCCTTCCTTCATCTACTAATTACATTATATTAGCCTTTACATCTTGCTTGATGACTTCCTCAAAAATCAGAACAATTTTCTCGTAATCAGACAAACTTTTACACGAATTAGTGGCAATACACTCCGCACCCCTGCTTCCTATATAAGGAATTATGAATATAACTTTTTTCTTGTTCATGCTTTAGCCTGAAAATATAAATAAATTCCGTTCTCCTTCAACTTTCCCACATACCCCAAAGCAAAGGGCAAAAGTATAGCATTTCTGATTAACTTAAGCATCATAAGTATGTAAGCTTTTCCTTTACTTGGACTTACTTCCGCAAGCTCCTCTACCTTATAAACTCTTGCTTTTCTCTCATCTCCAAGCAAAATACCCTTTAGCTTTATTTTAAGCTTGTCTAAGTTTCCAAAAAGCTTTTTCTCAAGATAGGGAAAAAGTTCTATGAAAGGAAAGTCTGATTTATAAACTTCAACATCTTTAAAGCCAGAAAAATTAAAAGCCTTTTCAAGTGAAGACTTTGAAAACCTTAAAAAGTGGTGAGGAGGATTATCAATCCAGAAGTATATCTTTTGGTGTAGTTCTTTTTGAAATATACTCTCCCTATTTGGCATGCTTCCCGCTATGTATCCTCCTTCTTTCAAAAGCCCTTTTACCATCTCCAAAAATTCCCTTGGTTTATCCTGATGTTCTAAAACCTCGAAAAAGGTGATTACATCAAACTTTAAGTTTTTCTCCTTAGCATATTCGTAGAACTCTTCCAAGCTCATGGCAAAAATGGTGTCAATACCAAATTTCCTTTTTGCATTCTCTACAGATTTTTTGTCAAAGTCTATTCCCCATACTTCAAAGCCTTGTTCTTTAGCGTATCTTAAAAACCTCCCATCTCCACAGCCCACATCCAAAAGCTTACCTCTTACATTGGAAGGAAAGTATTTAAAAAAAGCTGTGTGCCATTCGTAAAGCCTCGTTCCTATATCCTCGTGAAACACAACATAACCTTCAAAAACTTCACTTTCATAAAACTCTGGAATAATCTTTAACGGCTCCCACCAATGAACATCGCAGTTTGGGCACTCGTAGCGTTTATACTCTTGGTTGTTGTAAGGAGAAACATAAGTTTCTTTAAAATTTCGTTCTTCAACCTCTGTATAGCATATGGGACATTTAACCTTATCCATCGCTTCTTATTTTAACTTACTTAATAGCTTCCGTGTCAAGATCCCGTAGGATACTCCGCAAAGAAAGGAGTAAGCAAAAAAAGTTCCCAAGCATATTCCAACTATTCCAAGCTTATAAACCACTACGAACAGGTAGTTAAAAAAGCCATTAACTAACACACTAATCAAAGCAACAAAAAACACGGGTAGAAGCCAGTTTATAATCTGAAAGGTTCTATAGAGAATTCCCCAAGCGAAGCCTAAAAACAAAGAAATTGCATAGTATTTAGTGGCAGTTACAGTTAGTTCTACATCGGCTTTTGTAAATTTTCCGTGTCCAAAGAGGAGTTTTACGGGAATCTCTGGAAAAAAGAACAGAAAAAGCATGACGGGTAGAGATACAAGGAAGGAGAACTTTAAAAACTTGTTCAAAGTTTGAATGCTTGCCTTTGTTTCAGAAAGTGATGTAATAGCCATATGCCCAAGTTTTAAAACACCTCCTAAAACAAAAGCCACCATTGAACCGTAAGTTAATGCGGACACGCCCTTCTCTCCGAGCAAAGAGGCAAAAGCCCTATCTACTAAGATGAAAAGGTGGAAAACTCCATACAGGGCAGAAAGAAAAACAAAGTGCTTTAGTATTTCCTTTACCCTTTTGTCTATAAAAAAGCTAAAGTGTAAGAACTCTTTGCCAACGAAGATCATGTAAAGGGTTGCTACAAACTGCGAAAGGCTAAAACTTATTGGAAGAACCAATGGACTGTGAAAAAGGTAAAGCCCAAACGCAATA
>JBMSAU010000151.1:0-5107 GCA_049414625.1 Thermodesulfobacteriaceae bacterium | reverse complement strand
TGTATTTAATAACATCAACTTCATTCCTACTCCTTGCATCAGTAGTGCTTATTGGAATACCACTTTCTACAGCGTACTCCTTTAACGCGAGCCACTCAGTAATTAATTCTTCGGTCCAAGTTCTTGGAAAGGGCATAGTTTACCCTAACACCATCCCTAGTATCAAAATAGAAGGTGAGCCAAGGCTTTCATAAAAAGTAAGGTCCTTTCCAAGCAGGACATCATGGGATAGAATTTCAAAGACATTCCCTGTCAAAGCCATCTCAGATAAAAATTCTGCTTTTTCTCCTTTATGATAAAGCACACCGCTAACCCCAAAGGAGAACTCACCTGAAACTGGGTCTGCAGTATGGGAGCCTAGGACCTCATACACTTCAAAGACATAATCCTCTGCCTGAAGGAGCTCCTCCCTGTTCAGACTTCCCTTTTCTAAGTAAAGGTTCGTAGGTGAAGGTTTTGGGCTTTGTCCCATAGAAGGTCTTCTTGCTTTACCGTTTGAAGAAAGGCCAAGCTCTTTTGCGCTTTTGATGTCAAGAAGATAGTTTTTTACCTCGCCCCTCTCAACAAGGATTGTTCGCTCTTGTGGAACTCCTTCATCGTCAAAAGGGCGCCCCTCGGGCAAGGCTCCCGCTAAGCCGTCATCAACGATGGTAATAGCTTGATGAAAAACTTTATCTCCAAGCTTATCCTTAAGCCTTGACCTACCTTTTACCACCTCGTCTCCAAGGAAGGAAAAAGAGAGAAGTTCAAGGAGGATGATGGCATTTTCTGGCGGGAATAAAACTGCACACTTGATCGATTTTCCTTTTTTTGCTTGGGCTAAAGCTGAAGCCATCTCACAGGCTTTGCGAAATAGCCCTTTTGCGTATAAGCTTTCAAGTGCTCTTGTTGAGTTATAGGCAAGCCCTTGAGCAGAGCGTCCATTCTCAGATACAACAGAAACAAAATAGCTGTAGCTTGGAGCTTTGAACCTAAGAACTCTTCCATTCCTTACTAAAAGGACTTCTTCCTCTTCATAGCTAAAGCTTTCTCTCTCAATGCGAGTGATCTTAGGGAAATCCTTTAAAGCCACCCTAGCTTTCTCAAGTAAATCAAGCATTTCTTCCTGAGAGAGAGGTTTTAAAGAAGGGATGTTTACTTCAGGGTAGCTTGAAGAGAGCTCTGGGAAAACAACTTCCTTCCCGTACTTGGCTAAGGCTTTGGCGCGTGATATGGCTTGTTCTAAAGCCTCTTTATCGAGCGAAAGAGTTAGACTGAGCCCTGCTTTTCCAGAAAGCTCTTTTTTATTATCAAACCCGTTTGCCAGGGCTCTAATCGTTAAGGCTAAGTCTTGATACTCTTCAGAAAGGAAAGGCTTTCCGTCCCTTAGCTCGAGAGACCTTCCTGTTGTTAAACTTAAATAAAACTCAAGGGTTGGGTCTTTTTGGCTTAATTCAAGGAGGAGTTCAAGCCCTTTGTCAAGCATCTTATCTTCCTTTAATGATGGAGCGTCCTGCATACTGAGCAGAGCTTCCAAGGTATTCCTCTATACGGAGGAGCTGATTGTATTTTGCCGTGCGTTCAGACCGGCAGGGAGCACCTGTTTTGATTTGACCAGTGTTTAAGGCTACCGCAAGGTCAGCAATAAAGGTATCTTCCGTCTCTCCAGAACGATGGGAGATCATCGCCCTCCAGCCATGCTTGTAGGCAAGCTCGACGGCAGAGATGGTCTCACTGACCGTTCCAATCTGGTTTAACTTGATTAGAACTGCGTTGGCAAGCTTTTCTTCTATACCCCAAAGGATACGCTTTGGGTTTGTCACAAAGATGTCGTCCCCCACGATTTGAACCTTATCTCCCAGACGTTCGGTGATAAGTTTAAACCCCTCCGGGTCGTCTTCAGAGAAAGGGTCTTCAAGCGAGATGATTGGATAGGAGTTTACCAGATTTTCATAGTATTCGCAGAGTTCTTCTCTGGAAAGCTTTTTGCCGATCCCGCGGAGGTAGTAAAAACCATCTTCATAGAATTCAGAGGCTGCTGCATCGATAGCTAAGGCAATGTCTTCACCGGGTCTGTAGCCAGCCCTTTCGATAGCGATCATGAGAAGCTCAAGCGCCTCTTCAGGGGTGGCAATCTGCGGGGCAAAGCCTCCTTCATCCCCAACCGAGGTGTTAAGCCCCTTTTCTTTAAGGACTGCCTTCAAGGTTTGATAGGTTTCAACTCCCATTCTAAGGGCACTTTTAAAGGTATCTGCTCCGACGGGTACAATCATGAACTCTTGGATATCAAGGGGATTGTCCGCATGCACTCCGCCGTTTAGCACATTCATGAAAGGAACGGGAAGAACCTTAGCTCTAACTCCTCCGAGATAGGCAAAGAGTGGTATGCCAAGCTCCTCAGCGCTTGCCCGAGCAACAGCCATTGAGACCCCAAGGATGGCGTTTGCCCCGAGCTTTGACTTGTTTTCCGTTCCGTCAAGCTCGCAAAGAAGCCTATCTATCTCAGATTGGGCGGTAGAGTCTAATCCCTCAAGCTGAGGGGCAATGATTTCGTTGACATTAAAAACTGCCTTCTGCACACCCTTACCAAGGTATCTCTTTGGGTCCTTATCCCGGAGTTCTAAAGCTTCATGCTTTCCCGTTGAGGCTCCAGAGGGCACGATGGCTCGCCCAAAGAAGCCGGTATCAAGTATCACCTCTACCTCGACAGTAGGGTTCCCTCTGGAATCAAGCACCTCTCTTGCCCTAACGGTTTGAATTTTGCCCATACTTCCCTCCTTCCTTGAAGTACTTTTCAATTTCATGAAAGTAAACGGGTTGTGTGCCAAGCTTCCCCACCACGATGCCAGCGCAGATGTTGGCAAGCTCAACAGCTTGCTCTAAAGAGAGGCCAGAAAGGAAAAAGGCGCACAGGCTTGCTATAGCTGTATCTCCTGCTCCTGAAACATCATAAACCTCTCGAGCTCGAGCTGGAAACCTCTGGCTACCCTTATCAGGTTGATAAAGAAAGACCCCATCCTTGCCAAGGGTCACAACGAGAAACTCGAGGTTAAAGCGTTTGACAAGCTCTTGCGATGCTCCTTCTAAATCGTCAGGGTTTAGCCCCTCAAACTTGGCTACCGCTCGAAATTCTTTGAGGTTTGGCGTGATGGTTGTTGCAGACTCATACTTTTTCCAGTTTTCGGACTTTGGGTCGACAAAAACAGGCTTCCCCTTAACCCGCGCTTCCCCTATGAGCCAGGCAGTGAACCCTTCAGATAAAAACATTCCCTTGGCATAATCGGAAATTATTACCCCATCCGAAGCTTCAAGAAGATTCTGATAAATCTTTTGAAGTTTTGCCCTAATCTCGGGAGCCAAGGGTTTTCTTTCTTCTCGGTCTATTCTCAGAAGCTGTTGAGCCTGGGCGATAATTCGAGTCTTGAGCGTCGTTGGTCTTTGGGGGTCTGCTATGATGCCCGAAGTTCCAATACCTAAGCTTTTAGCAAGCTCAAGGAAGATTTTTCCCTTTTCATCGTCCCCTACAACCCCAAGGAGCTCAACTTGGCAGCCAAGACAAGCAAGGTTTGCGGCCACATTTCCTGCACCACCAATGGAGTGGCTAATCTTCTCGATCTCAAAAACAGGGACTGGGGCTTCAGGCGATATCCGTTCAACCTTTCCGAAAAAATACCTATCAAGGATTACATCCCCACAAACAAGAATTTTTAAACCAGAAAGCCTTTGTTTTAAGCCTTGAAGCACCGTCTGAGAGAGAGAACTCATATCAATTTATCCTTTTTTCGCTTTTGAGCTAACCTCCGGTGGTGCAAGGAAGGTTGAAGTGGCTACGGTTGGAAGAGGTGGAAGGCCAGCAAGTTCTCTAATCTTTGCCTCAAGCTCATCCGCAATGTCTTTCCTCTCTTTAAGATACCTTCTTACATTTTCCCTTCCCTGACCAAGACGTTCTCCTTTGTAGGAAAACCAAGCCCCGCTCTTTTCGATTAAGTTGAAGGCAAGTCCAAGGTCGATGAGCTCTGCCTCACGGGAGATGCCCTCACCGTAGTAGATATCAACCTCTACCTCCTTAAACGGAGGAGCAAGCTTATTCTTGACTACTTTAATCTTTACACGATGCCCAAGGATTTCGTCCCCTTCTTTTATCTGCTGAACCCTTCTAACATCTAGGCGAAGGGTGGCGTAAAATTTAAGCGCCATTCCGCCAGGGGTTGTCTCAGGTGGTCCACCAAAACTCATCACTCCGACTCTCATGCGTGTTTGATTGATGAAGATGATGGCAGTGTTTGATTTAGAAAGGATACCGGCAAGCTTTCTCATAGCCTTTGACATCAAGCGAGCTTGGGAGGCTACCTGCTGTTCATCCATCTCACCTTCAAGCTCAGCCTTTGGGACAAGGGCAGCAACTGAGTCCACAACTATTAGGTCAACCGCACCGCTTCTTGCTAAGCTTTCTACGATTTCAAGGGCTTGTTCTCCATAATCAGGTTGAGATACTATAAGCTCATCCACCTTTATTCCTAACTTTTCCGCATACTTTACATCAAGGGCATGCTCGGCATCGATAAAGGCTGAAATACCACCATACTTCTGCGTCGAAGCAACAGCATGAAGAGCAATAGTAGTCTTTCCTGAAGCTTCAGCACCGTAAATCTCCGTTATTCTACCCCTGGGAATACCCCCTATTCCGGATGCAATGTCAAGGCTTAAAGACCCCGATGGGATCACCGAGACCTCGATCTTCTTTTCCGCCTTGCCAAGGATCATGATGCTTCCTTTCCCAAATTGCCGTTCAATCTGAGAAATAGTGCTTTCAAGGAGCTTTCTCTTCTCAGCAACTTCCATTAAGAACCCCCCTTCTTCTTAAAAGATTTTGTGTTTATTCTAAGTAAAATCAAAATTAAAGTCAAGCTAAAAAATAGACTTACGCTTCACGTTCTTAAAAAAGTTTGTGATTATAATACTTCAGCCTAAATAAGCTTGCGGGAGGAAAGAAATATTGGAAAAGCTTTGCTTCAACCCTAAGATAGAGACCGCAGATAGACACTATATAGACAAACTTAAGCTGAGAAGACTAAAAAAAACTTTAGACTACCAAAAAGCGGTCCTTTAGAGAAGGTGGTGAGGGTCC
>JBMSAU010000150.1:0-2760 GCA_049414625.1 Thermodesulfobacteriaceae bacterium | reverse complement strand
CCACAAGCTACTCCAGCCAATACTTGAAAGCGAAGCCGACCTCGCCGCCTGCGCCAGACTCAAAGGCAAGATACTCAAAGGAGCAATGCACTCGCACCACCGCTACGTCGGAAACCACCTAATAACCTGGCTTCACAACAGATTCTACAAAGTAAGCGTCTCAGACTCACAATGCGGATTCCGGGCCTTCACACGCCAAGCCCTCGAAAAGCTGAAGCCAGAAGACTCCGGCATTGAATTCGCCACCAACATGCTCACAAAAGCCCCCCACACCGGCCTCAGCACAGCCGAACCAACCATCACCTATTACCCACAGGAAGATGGTGTCCCCTCAAAACTAGAAAGCCTCAGAGACGGCCGGCGCCGCGTCAAACACATCCTCACCTACACCCCCAAACACCTGTACCTAAACCCCGGTCTCGCACTAATCACCCTTAGAATAGCTCTCATGGCCATCGCCCAAATGGACTTCAGCCCCGCGATCCACAACTCAATAAAAGGCGGGATGCGTAGAAATGATTGCAATAATATTCACAAGAAAATAACATTAATCCTAAGTTTATGCTAGAAATTATACTTCTGATATCCTATATAATTTGCTCAAAAATATTAATTATTGCAACTACGAATAATATAGCTTTAGTAATCACAGAGGTAATACATATAGTATTATTGTTGTACTTACTTAAGGAATATATTATGAATAAAAAAATAGTAAAAATACAATTAAGAAAAAAAGATAAAATTGTTTTGTTTTTAGTGGGAATACTTATACTTACTTATGATGTACTATTAGGTGTAAAATACCTATTTACACCATATTACTTACCAGGTGATGCCTACAGTTATTATATCTTTGTTTTGACATATCAAGGATACACCAATATAACTTTCCAGCCAACTTATTTTGTAGAAAACATAGTTTTACCAAGTATAATTTCACAAGCATTAAAGCCGTATATTGTTTTTGGTTATTTTGCTATGAATTTCTTTTTCCAGCTAATTGGAATTACGCTTATCTACAGGGGATTAAAAGCACTAGGAACTGATCAAATGTATATTAAATTTTTTACAATATTATCATTTTTATTTCTTTTTACAATACCTCCACCCGAAAGCGAGAAAATATATTTACAAATCTACAGAGTTTTTTCTGATTTGTGGGGATATGAATATTATAAACTATATGCTATATTTACAACACTGTTGGTGGTGTATCTTATATTTAGAAGAAATGCAACTTTAAGTAATGAAGTTGCACCAATATTTATTGCGTCTCTAATCTTTTTCTATCCACACTACGGCATTTTGCTGTATCTTGTTGATCTTGTGTTATTTGGTAGAAATACTAAAATATTAATATATTCGCTAGTTGAAGTCTTAATATTATATATTACTAATGTTATTTCTGGTCTGTTGCTTTTGTTGAGTATAGTGGTTCTAATTGCTGTGTTTTTTGCGAATTATAATTTGCAAAAAATTACAGTTTTGCTATTGAATCGCATCATGAATACATTTAAAAGTACCAAAAATATTATATTTTTTAGTTTGACGTTGATGTTATTTTTAGTGGATTTTGTTTTATATTTTTCATTTTCCTCAGTAAAAGAAGTGGGAATAGTTGATCCGTCTACATGGTTGTATATTGATCTACCGATAATTTTGATGATGACTACATGGACTAACATAAATACTAATGAAAAAAGTCAACACTCTTATCAGAATTATCTTATTATTTTAATTATGATTTTACAGATTTCAATTTATACACTATCGAATATACCTGTGACATTTGTTCAAACAGAGGCATTCAATCCATGGAGAGCGACTTCACTATATTACATACTAATTGTCATGATGATAGTTTTAAATCGATCAATTCCAAAAAACTACGTAATATTATACGTGATTTTATTAACAACTCTCATGATAATTAATTGGATTATGTATTATATTAGATACTTATCTTACTTTCCAACATTAGGAAATTCCAGCGTTAATCTAGATATAGCGAAAAATATCATTGTGCCATCAAATGATACTTATTATATCGCTACAAAAGATTTTACATTATGGCACTTATTCTTATTTATTAATCCATCGTCTCTTGTGATACATGCCTCCGCGTATAATCAAAACCTTACTTTATTACTTCAACTCATACAAAAATCTGATTGTTTTAACATCGCCACGATTAATAAATACTATATATTCTTTTCTATGAATCATCATAAATGTCATGACTATGTAATCATAGGCTACGGAACCTTGGCTGACAATGTCTTACATTCTGAGCCGCCAATTGTAGTAGTTATATCTAATAATACGTTATTACATATACGCAATCATCCCATTGTTAAGCTTGACAACATGACTAGAGTTATTTATCAAGATGGGCTTTACATCATTGAAGCAAAGAATTTTAATGTATTAGGATATAGGCCTGCCTTTGCATATGGTCTAGAATTATTTCTATTCACGTTTTTGCATTTGTTAATTCTATTGTTTTTGACATTTTTAGCATTGATTTAAATAGGGAATATAGCACAGTTTATTATTTCTGTCATGGTTTCAGTTTTAATTCGGACCTATAATGGAACGCTATTAAAAGAGCTCGTAGCCTTAATACATAAAAATCTTATAATGATAAAATTTAATTAGTTTTATGTTACTATAGAAGTTCTATAGATAATACAAATGATATCATTAGCAAAATAAATGTTAAGTTTAAATTGAACAATGTTGATATAAATGTTCTTC
>JBMSAU010000149.1:0-3817 GCA_049414625.1 Thermodesulfobacteriaceae bacterium | reverse complement strand
AAGTCAAAAAGAGGCTACTAAGCTGCATACATGAATTCAAGTCGCTCACAAAGTTCCGAGGAAAGTTTATCTATTTTTTGATATTCTATTCTTCCCCCTAAAGATGTAGCTAATGCCACTTTAATTATTGTTTTAATTCTTGCCCTAATACTATCCTTTTTATGCCAATCAACAATTTTTACATAATAGCCTAATTCTTTTTGTATTTCCTTAACAAGGCGGATAATTTCTTCTTTATTTGCAAAAATTCCTTCCTTTAATAATCTATCATAAAATACTAATTCCTCTTCGGTTAAATTTAATTCTTTTCCCTCTTCAATTTTCTTTCTTATTTCTCTGGCAATTTCAATCAACTCATTTATTACATCTACGGTATTTAAAAGCTTTATATTGTACTTTTCAATTAATCTAAGCAATCTTTCATATAAGCTTTTGTATCTATACGGATTTATTCTAACTCTGGGCCTAATCTCATCCTTAATTAGCTTCATTAAAAGGTCAACTGCATAATTCTTTTGAGTTAAATTTGCTATCTTAGAAAGGAGTTCTTCATTTAAAATGGATATATCTGGTTTGTCTTTTTTAATCAATGAAAAAATATCAACTGGTTCATTTGCCGATATACTTCTCGAAATAAGTTGAGAAATTTCATATTCTAACTCTCTTGATATTTCTTTTCTTGAAGCGCTTGAATACTTTACTATCATCTTTTTAATCATCTCAAAAAACATTATATCGTCTTTTATTTTAATTATTTCAGGATGAGGGCTTGCTAAAGCATAAGCTTTCTTTAGAGCAAGATAGTTTTTGATAAATTTCCTCTTTAAATCTTCGGAGTTTAATAAATTGTATGCAGAAACAGTTAATTGAGCTAATTCTTCTGGAGTTAATCTTTTCCAGTTTTGATAATTTAAACCATAAAACATAGAAGAAACAATATCGTATTTTTCTTTTAAAACATTTATCACTTCATTGATGTTGGTTAAAACTTGATTTATAGCTGAAAGAGTGTATTGACTCAAAGATTTTCTCAAATCATCCGCAATTCCTATATAATCAACGATTAAACCAGCAGGTTTATCCTTAAACACTCTGTTTACCCTGGCTATGGCTTGAAGAAGACTATGATTTTTCATCGGCTTGTCAAAATACATAGTATGAAGACAAGGGATATTAAAACCGGTTAAAAGCATGTCTACTACGATTACCATCTTTGGGTCTTTTTCTGGATCTTTAAAATTATTCAGCAAATCCTCCAAATCTTTCTCTTTTCTAATAAACGGATGATAATCCTCGGGGTCCCTTTGTTTGTTTCCTGATATGACTACTTCAATTGAGGGAGCATTCGGAATTTTTTTAATAGCTTTATATAGCTCAATCGCAACCTTTCTTGAAATTACAACTATCATGCCTTTTCCTTCCAGGGTTTCAACTCTTTTATTGAAATGTTCAACGATGTCTTTGGCTATCTTTTCTAACCGATCTTGATTTAAGATCAATTCTTCAAGTCTTGCATATTTTTTCTTTAAATGTTCTTTTAATTCTGGGTCAAGACCTTCTGAAAGTTCTTCAAACTCCTCATCTATAAACTCATTTGTTAAATGAAGTTCTGTAAGCCTTGGTTCATAATAGATTGGCACTATAATTTTGTGTCTGAGTGCTTTATCCATCGGATAAACACTTATTGGCTCTCCAAATACAAGGTAGGTATCACGATCTTGAAGCTCTATAGGAGTTGCGGTAAATCCCATAAATGAAGCATTTGGAATGGCTTTTCTTAGATTCTGAGCAAGCTCCCTATATTGGCTTCTATGAGCTTCATCAGCAATAACAATGATGTTTTTTCTATCCGTAAGGAAAGGATATTCTTCAGCCTTTCTTTTGCCAAATTTTTGAATGGTAGTAAATATTATACTTCCCTCAGTACTCCTAATCGTTTCTTGTAAATCTTTTATACTTTCTGCCTGTTTAGCATTAGAAAACTGCGAGAAAAGCTCATAAAGTTGTTCGTCAAGCTCCCTTCTATCGGTAATAAAAATTAGTAGTGGATTTTCAAGTTCCTTTACCTTTAAGGCTTTTTTAGCATAAAAAAGCATGGTTAAAGATTTACCAGACCCTTGAGTATGCCAAACTACACCTATTCTTCTTTCTTCTGGAGTTTTTCCATATAAAACGCAATTAATCGTTCGCTGAATAGCTTTCTTAACTGTGTAAAACTGATGATATCCTGCTATCTTTTTCTTATAGGTTTCTCCGTCTTTTTCATAAAAGACAAAATCATTAATAAATTCAAGAATATGTTCCTTTCTAAACAATCCTTTAATCAATAGTTCAAGAGAGGTCATCTCTTTGCCATTATAGATGTATCTATAATAGCCATCTGCAATCTCTTCAACCTCCACATCATCGTCGCTTAACATACCCTCCCAAACAAAGAACCTTTCCCAACCGCTCGTGGGTGAGCCGTATTTAGTTTCGTATCCATCTGAAGCAACGATAATTTGAGAATAGACATAAAGTTGAGGGATATCTTTTATCTTTCTCTGATGGTCTAAAAAGGCATCCTTTGCGGTTTCCTCGGCATTGAAACTTTTTAGTTCAAAAACTGCTATAGGTATCCCGTTTATAAATACTACAAGGTCAGGTATTCTATATTGCTCTCTTTCATACTGATATTCTACTTTAAACTGATTTGCAATAAGAAAATCGTTATTTTCTATGTTTTCAAAATCTATCAGCTTAACAATTTTAGTTTTTTCTTCTTTTCCTTCCTTAAAGGTAAGCTTTACTCCGTTTGTTAAAAGGTCATAAAATAGCTTTCCTTTGATAATAAAATCTGGGTGATCAAGCTCTATAACTTGTTTATAAACCTCTTCTGCCAATGCATCTGTAAGCCATGGATTTAATTTTTGAATAGCCTTTAGAAATCTCCTTTTAAGAATGCAGTGCCTATAAGATTCTCTTTCGCCTGCATCAGGAATTAAATACGAGCCATGAACATAAGAGTAGCCAATCTCTTGAAACCAATTAATTGCTGGCTTCTCTACAAGTTCGTTTTCAGTAAGGTAAGGCATTTTCAAAGTCAAGCAAATCTATTTATAAGGATTTGGCAACTTTTCTAATTCATATTTTAAGAGAGTAACTAATTTCTTATCGCTTGTAGATACCGAAAGGTCAATATCGGAAGTTTTTTAAAGTCATCTCTCACCGATAAGCCGAAAAGATAGACTGTTCCTTTAAAATTTAATCTTGATAAAAGGGTTTTAATCCTTTCTAAGGAATCAAGAAAGTATTTATCTCTTCTCATTTTCTTTTTATTGCTTCTCTTAATGCATCTTCTACAATTTTACTAAGGCATTCTGTTAGCATATTCAAAATGTTAGAGATTTCAATACCTATAATATTTCCTTCTTCATCAAATTCAACTCTAATGTTTTCATTTACTTGTATGCTATCAACCGTAGGTCCTTCTCTCAAAGAAAAGTAAACTTTATCTGTTTCTTTATCATAAGAAAATTTAGCATGTTTAAGCATATCACACCTCCTCTATTCTTAATTTGCCAAATACAAGTAAAGGTAAAAGAGTGTCCCTGATTTTCCGAAGGGTCATTACTTGCTTTTGGTTGAGGATGATTTTCTGAAATAGTGGCTCAACGAGGGAGTGGAAGGATTGGAGAATGGGGGAGGGAGGGATTAAAATTAATTTTCCTGAAAGGAAATTATTAATTATCAAATGCAATACATTGACTCCATTAGCAAATGTTGAATTTTCTTCTTGAGTATTTTTAAGGTAAATGTAAAGATAATATTTCAAATG
>JBMSAU010000148.1:0-4368 GCA_049414625.1 Thermodesulfobacteriaceae bacterium | reverse complement strand
AGTCTCTCCTCTTTTAGCTATTTTGATACGCCTTGGTAACTCATCAGATATTTCTTTCACTATTTTTGGATATTTCTTAGTTATATTTTCATATTCTTTTTTAATCTTATAATAAAAACTCTCTTCCTCATCTTCTCTATACGTAGTCAGCCTGCGGTAGAGCTCTGCTGGTTGTGGTTCCTCATCAGGAGCAAAAATCTTTGCGTCTTCTCCGAGTATATTATGGATCATGAACATTTTAGTTTGAGCTATCTCTCGAGATTTAACAATGTCTGCCCCCTTTTCCGTCGGGAAAAAGTTAACGATGTAAATCTCATCATAGACTTTTTTCCCTATGCGGTTTATACGCCCAACCCTCTGAATTACTCTAACAGGGTTCCATGGTATATCATAATTTATCACGACTCCAGCCCGGTTTAAATTTATTCCTTCCGAAAGTTTATCAGTTGTAAGCAAGATTTTATACCTATCATCCTGCTCCTTATATTGAGCATCAAAGTTTTTGTAAAGATCCTCTAAAGTGCGTTTACTAAGGTTCCCAATCGCTACGAGTAAACTATCCTCAAACTCTCTCCTTAGATATTCTGCCAAATGTTTAGCTGTATCAATATATTCCGTAAAAATAACCACCTTTCTGTTCCGAGCTAAATATTCCTTTAATCCAGATATCAAACGCTCAACCTTTGGGTCGTATTCTTTTAGTCCTACCTCCTCTAATCTTTTCATTAGATGTTCAAAAAGCCTAATGTCGTTTTTAATATGGGCTATGAATTCGTTTTTTTGTTTAAAGTTACTTACTTCATAGATTTTATGATATTTTTTGTTAATCTTCCCTTCTTCTAAACTTTTTTCATACTCAGCAAGTTCTGCTTCAATAGTTTCATCGTCTGCCTCGGCTATCTTTTCTAAAAGCTTTCTATCCAAAATAAACTTACCAGTTCTATCAATAAATTTTAAAGCCTTTTCATGTATTTGTTTAAACCTTTGCAAACTTTCATAAAAAGCACCAAAGCTACTTTCAAACCTTTTTACAAGAAGCCGTCTCATGAAATCATAAAGGTTTCTCTGGCTAAAATAAAGAAAACTTTCTTCAGGAGTGATTTTTTGGGGTTCATCCAAATAAAGACTAATTTCCTCTATATAATCCTCTATTCCTTTCTCATATTTTATTGGAAAATAGATTGCACCAGAAAAGGTCCTTGAGGTTCCGTCAAAAGGAGCAAAGGTTTGGATAACTTCATCATAAAATTCTAACTGCTCAGGTGTTAATTCGTAGAACCACTCTATCGGGTCTTTTACTTCAGGAAGGTCAATTTTTTCTTTAAAATGTCTAAGGTCTAAGCGATTTCTTCTTATAACTACTGGCTCAAGGATTGACTTTATTTCCTTTGCTATCTCTTTAGCTTTTTCATTAACTTTCCTTAGTTCAATAGTTTTACTGCCAAATATTTCTTTATAATATTTCTCTGCTCGTTTTCTTTTCTTGTTATCAGGAGAATTGTGATAATTCTTGATGTAAGAAAGTTTTTTAAAAATTATTTCATACTGCCAAAATCTACTTTCAAGGTCTTCATCAAGAACGATTGATGATTTTTTAGGTATAGTAAAAAGCTTTAAAAGGGCAAACAAATCAGCTGGTCGGTTATTGAAAGGGGTAGCAGTAAGTAATATTACCTTTCTACCCCTGCAAATTTCGCTTAAATAATAGTAGCTTTGCGTTCTTTCATTCCTAAACCGATGAGCTTCATCAACTATGACTACTTCAATATCTTCTCTCTTTTTAACAAAATTTAATGCTTCCTCAAGTTTGCCAACAGAAAAAACTTCCCAATCGTAAAGCTTAAAATCTTCAAGATACTTCTTCCATCCTGATAGCTTGGCATCATCCCCTATTAGATGTGGTGGGCAGATTACTATACCTCTTTTTCCAAGCATTTTAGCAGTTAGACAGGCTATGATAGTTTTTCCTAAACCAACAACATCGGCAAGAATAGTTCCATTATGTGCCTCACAGTTTGAAACAGCTTGAGAAACAGCAGTTAGTTGATAAGAATATGGTTTATAACCAGCTTTCTCCATTAGTTCTTTAGCACTCTCTGTTAAATTTTTCCCTTGATGCATATCCAAATAAGTTTTCAATAGATAAACATAAGCTGTAAAAGGACTAATTTTCCTTAATTGAGTTTCATTCCTAATAATATTTACTAATTTTGTAATATCTTCTTTAGACAATTCTACAGCACTATTCCATTGCTTGTCAAAATACTCCTCAGCCTCTTTAAAACCAAAATCTTTAATTTCTACATTGAACTCATTTTGAGATGTTAAACCTGCCTTTGTAAGGTTACTACTTCCTGTAATGAAAAGATTAGGCAAAATTTCATTATCTTTGAGCTTAAAAAGGTATAATTTAGCATGATTTGGCTCTCTTGTTTTTTTAATCACTAACTTTTCTTCTTCTAATAGCTTTATAAAGAAATCCACCTGTTCATAAAGATCTTTGTTATCCATTTCATTTGAATTAAAAGCTTTTTTTACAGATTCAAAAAAGGTTTGTTTTATTATTTCCCTGCTGTATTCTTGTAAATATGGTTTCTTTCTGGCTACCTCGTAAATCCTATAATTATCTGCATCTACATATAAGCCAACAAGTATTTTTATATGCTCTGTTTCTAATTCATTGTTTTTATACATTTCTTTCAGTGTCTCATACAACTCATTTATACCTGAAAAATAGAAAAATCCGACAAGAAACTTTAATTCCTTACTATTTTTTATTAATATCTTTAGTCTTTCCTTAAAATTTTTTAACCCTTCATTCGTGATAAAAACGCTCATCTTTTTCTTCCTCCTTTATTTAATTTTTTAGATTTTCTCTTACAAAAAATTTCCCCTCCCCTACGAAAAACTCTTTTATTTCAGACCAATTTTTGTCTATTTCTTCATAAAACTCCTTTTCAGCATCTTGAAAATAGATAATACTTTTTAAAATAACACCGATAGATAAGGCTGGATATTTTGTTTTAGCTAACTCTACTACATGCTTTAAACTCCAATTATGCCTTTTCATAAGAAACCAAAGGTCATAAAAATCCTTTTTAGAGCCTCTTTGAGCAATGGCTACTACTTTCATACAGGCAATATCTTCATCACTTGCTATGTCAATAGGAATGTCTGCAATTTTTATAGTTGGTTTTAAAAGAGGATATTTATATGAGAAAAACGAAAATCTTATGTCGTTAATTAAAACAATTAAAGTATCCTCATCAGACAATAGGTGTTCAATCTTTGCTGGTATGCCTTCTATTTTTTTCTGTAGTTGCACGATAGAAAAATCAACATCTGGATAAGTGAATAAATCAAAATCTTCGGATATACGATGATGATATTTTAAATATAAAGCTGTCCCACCGGCTAAATAAAATCCTTTAGTCGCTGAAGATTTTGTTAGCAAGTCTAAAGTTTTTTTCTGCGTAGCTGTTAAACTCATCTTCGTCTATCTCCAAAATTATCTTCCAAAAGTTTAAATTTTTCTTATCAAAGCGATGAAGGTTGTTTAAAAAGACCTCTTTTAATTTCTCCTTGGGAAAGGCTTTTAATAGCTCAATAGGATTGGCATAAAGGAGGGCTCGGATGAGAAGCTCCTCCTCGCTAACTACCCTATCCCAAGCAAACTTTTGAAGTAGAGATTTTGGGTCAACCTCTGAGGGTTTAGAAGGCAAATCTTCCGCCATATAGTCTAAGAAGCTTTTACTTTTCTCTTTCTTAAAGTTTCTTTAGAAATTTCAACAGGAAGTAAAGATTTAAGGTCTAATCGTTCAGATGCTGATAGAATCTCTATTCCTACCAATTTACCAGACTCATCAACATCAAAGGTTATATCCTCATCTACTTCTATACAAGATACTTTTTTAGCTTTCCCAAGTTTGATATAAAGAATGTCATATTTAGGATCATAGGAAATTCTCATTATTCACCTCCATTTTCCATAAAAAACTATAAAACTTCTTTCACTTCCTCCTCAGAAGTTCCTCTTTCTTTCATTCTTTCCTTGGCATGTTCAACAAACTTAATCTTCATCAAAAGGCTTGCCC
Source organism: Thermodesulfobacteriaceae bacterium (assembly GCA_049414625.1). Classification (GTDB taxonomy): domain Bacteria; phylum Desulfobacterota; class Thermodesulfobacteria; order Thermodesulfobacteriales; family Thermodesulfobacteriaceae; genus WYEG01. The sequence goes on along the minus strand of JBMSAU010000148.1, from coordinate 274 downwards.
AAGTTTTTTTCAGGCGAGTAGCCGTTTGCTCTATATACTTATTTTTTTTATTATAAAAATTTTCGCAAAAATTTAAAAGTGATTTTTTTCTGGGAGTTTTTCATTTCTTCTTGAATTTTGGTTAGAAAATACTAAATTAAAGGAAATTCTGAGAGGAGGGTCTTGATGAGTGGTTCTGGGATGACTTTAGCGGAAAAGATACTTGCCCATAAGCTTGGCGTGCCAAGGGTTAGCGCTGGGGAGCTCGTTGAAGTCCCTGTTGACTTAACCTTAG
>JBMSAU010000147.1:0-3084 GCA_049414625.1 Thermodesulfobacteriaceae bacterium | reverse complement strand
GGGTTATGAAGAGGGTGGCTTGCAAGAAGCGGAGGAGGTGGGCAAAAGGCTAGCCCAGAGGTTATTAAGAGAAGGAGGAGAGGAAATACTAAAAGAAATCTATGGTTTATAATCTTTTCCATACACACCTTGGGTGAGAAATTAGTTTAAAGCTAAGGTTTATTATTAGAAAACATGCTGAGGGAGGGAGTATAATAAGGTCCTTTAGAAAAGAGCATAGAAAACCATTTTTGTAGTTTTCTACTTCATTTTGTCCATTTCCTCAACTTCCTAAGAATAGATAGATCTTCCATTTCATCGTTCCAATCTTTTAATATTTCATTTATTCTACCTTCAAGGTCTCTCAAGATTATCTCGTTTGGAGGGCTACAATCTACATTTTTTGAGCTTAAAAAATTATAAATTTCCATGAGTGCGTTGTTTTGCCTAAATTCAATGGTTTTGATATTTAATTTATTTGCTTCTTCTATCATCATATCAGTAAGTCTATCTGTTAAAAACAAATCTACTCTTCTAGCAAGTGCCTCATCTCCTATTTCTGGATTTCCAATCCCAAGTAGCTTTAATTCTATAGTTATAGATTTTTCGTCCCTACTGAAAACAATAGCATCAATTTCTCTATTTGCGATTAATCCTTTTCTTTTCATTTCTTCGGTTGTCAGAATGTAGTTATCTTTTGGGATTTTCAGCAGATTAAATATCACATATAGTAAAGCTTTTTCAGTTTTCTTTCCCACTTCGCTCCAAGCACCTCCTTGAATTGTTAATTTCATAGTTGAGATTATATTAATAAAAATTAAACTTTCTACGTGATCCAACTCTACTTTTATATTATTTTTCCTGATTGTTATTTGAATTTGGTAACCATCCTGAAACTTACCAATCTTCTCAAATTCCTCAAATAAAGATTGTAAAGCCTTAATATTCCGCTTACCTAAATCTAAGCATACTTCCTTTTTAGAAGTTCCCCCTGTTATATTTTTTACAGTTTTTTCATTTAGACCTCCGAACCACAAAAGTTTAAATTTGCTATCCTTTCCTTGTTTTTTAAAAGTGTCATCTAAAAGTTTCTCAATCCAATTATCGCCCTTTTGTTTATATTCAAAAATATCGGATATTAGCTCTTCTGCTTTATCAATAAATCTCTTATGTATTATTTCAAGAACATAGTCTCTGTAATCCTGACCCGTAAGAACTGAATAGATTATCTTACTGATAATTTCTCGCACTACTTTTACCTCTTGAATTTTATATCCATTGGTATTTTTTCTATAGCTTCATCCAATTTATCTATATTTCTTAGCAACCTTTCCTTTGATGGTCTCTTACCTTTAATGGAAGAACCTGGATTTTTACAAACTTTCTCTCTGAATTTTAGCATTTGCTCTCTTACGACCTCAATAATGAAATCATCATTATCTGCAGAAACAGTAGAATCCTCCACTTTTTGCATAACGAGAATGTATTCATTGTCAATCTTTCCCACCTCAGAGCTTGTATATTTCCTCGTTTTGTCTATCTCTCTGAAAAATGTTTTTATAGGTTTAAAGCCTATTTTCGTACTCATATCTGCAAAGAATTTGTGGCTTTCAATTAATTCATACTCTAAACTTGAATTCCCTACCACTATTACGCATAATTTATCTTTTTTTAAAACCCTGTTCATTTCAATCATTGAGCGAAGCATATCTCCTAAATATTCAGAAAGTAACCTGAACCTGTTGTTTATAAAATGGGAATGCCCCCCTATTTCATTCTTCTTAAACAAACTAAAATCCATGTCAAGCCAAAGCATATTATACATATGTATTCTATAGTAGTCTAACGCATTTACATAAGGAGGAGAGGTAACTATCAAATCAACTGAACTGGTTTCTACCTCTAACTTTCTTGCATCTCCACAGATCACTTTTGTTTCTGGTATATTTTTTATAACTTTAGACATTTTAATCATCTCTTTTTGCATGGAAGATATTTTATTTATAAAGATATTAAAAATATCTTTCCCATTACCATTCTCTATTAAAGACCATATTGAAGCGGAAAGTGCAACCCGTCCAAAATCATATAGTTCGTGATAACCCTCCTCTTTTATTTCCAAAAGAGTCTTACAAATAGCCTCCAACTTTGAAATTATAGCTTTATTGAATATTCTACTCAGCTTTCTGCTTGGTAATTTATTACTGTTTTCTTCAATATTTTTATGTTCTAAGTGTGAATATTCCTGCAAGCGTGATACTAATTTTTTATTAAAATACTTGAATTTATTTTCATCAATCAATGTAACTTTTACCTTGGATATTAATACAGCAAGAGGATTTAGATCATTACCAATAGAATTTCTGTTATGTAAGAATGCTTCAACGAGGGTTGTTCCACATCCACACATAGGATCCAAGACTGTTTCTCTTTCTTTTGTAAAGAGTTTTATGAAGGTTAATGGGATTTGTGGGATAAACCTTGCTGGGTATGGATGAAAGGTATGAGTAAGGTATTGTGTTTTATAGTTTTTAAAATTCCAATCAATTTCATCCAAGACCTTGACTGCGTCGTCAAAGCTGTATTCTTTATTGATAATGTTTAGAAAGGCTTCTTCACTGCTTACGGTTTCAGAAAGTTTCGTTTGGTGTAGGTTACACTCTACCGTCTTGATTTGCATAAAATTTATTATAATAACATAATACGGTTCGGGGGTATTATAAGCCCCCTCCTTGCCAAACTTTTTCCTAAGAGATTTACAGCTTCTTTGAATTTCTCACCCGACGTATCTATAGTTTATAATCTTTTCCATGAAAGAGTTTTGGTATTGGGCAGAAGAGTACGATAAAAAGCTAATTACCAGCGCCATTGAGGCGGGGGCAAAGGTAATAGTTCTAAACGACCCAGATAAAGAAGAAGAGGTCAAAAGGTTAGGAAGAATTGAGGTTTTTAAGGAGGGAAGGGACTTTGAGTATGTGCTAATAAAAGGTAAAGAAGATGAAGAGAGGGCGGGAAAGTATCCACCCAATGTGAAAGTAGTGGTAGAAACCACTGACTGGACCATAATCCCTTTGGAAAACCTCATAGCCCAGAGGGAAGAGCTTT
>JBMSAU010000146.1:0-3710 GCA_049414625.1 Thermodesulfobacteriaceae bacterium | reverse complement strand
AGGACTTAAAAAGTTTCTGTCTTTTTTCTTGAATAAGGTAAAGAAAGCCCTCATGAGGAATTTCGCCCTTCAACCTCTATGTAGCATATGGGACATTTGACCTTATCCATTGCTTTTTATTTTAAGTCTATTTTACGCTCCGCACCACCGCTTCCTAAGTGAGGAATTATAAACATAACTTTCTTTTTATTCATATTTTAGCCTGAAAATATAGGCTAAGTCCATTTCCTTTCAACTTTCCCGCATACCCCAAAGCAAAGGGTAAAAGTATAGCATTCCTGAGAAATTTAAGAATCATAAGCACGTAGGCTTTTCCTTTATTTGGACTAACTTCCACAAGCTCCTCTACCGCATAAACCCTTGCTTTTCTCTCATCTCCAAGCACCATATCCTTCAGCTTTATTTTAAGCTTGTCTAAGTTTCCAAAAAGCTTTTTTTCAAGATAGGGAAAAAGTTCTATGAAAGGGAAATCTAATTTATAAACTTCAACATCTCTAAAGCCATAAAAATTCAAAGCCTTTTCAAGTGAAGACTTTGAAAACCTTAAAAAGTGATGCGGTGGATAGTCTCCATGAAAATATTTCCAATCCATTCCCGCAAATAAACGCTCCCTATTTGGAACGCTTCCCGCTATGTATCCTCCTTCTTTCAAAAGTCCTTTTACCATCTCCAAAAATTCCCTTGGTTTATCCTGATGTTCTAAAACCTCGAAAAAGGTGATTACATCAAACTTTAAGTTTTTCTCCTTAGCGTATTCGTAGAACTCTTCCAAGCTCATGGCAAAAACGGTATCAAAACCAAGGTTCCTTTTTACATTCTCTACAGTTTTTTTGTCAAAGTCTATTCCCCATACTTCAAAACCTCGTTCTTTAGCGTATCTTAAAAACCTTCCGTCTCCACAGCCCACATCCAAAAGCTTACCTCTTACATTGGAAGGAAAGTATTTAAAAAAAGCTTTGTGGTATTCGCCAAGCCTGGTCCCTACACCCTCGTGAAATGCAATGTAGCTTTCAAAAACCTCGCTTTCATAGAATTCTGGGATTATCTTTAGTGGCTCCCACCAATGGACATCGCAGTTTGGACACTCGTAGCGCTTGTATTCTTGATTGTTGTATGGGGAGACATAAACCTCTTTGAAAGAGTTTGCTTCTACAGATGTTCTACAGATTGGGCAAGTGAGATTAGGATGCATTAGGTTTTCTTTTTATAATTAGCTATCTGTTTAGGAATTATAGATCTTAAAAATATACTTTGCAATGTGAAAAAAGACCCCTTGCATGACATCGTATAGAGTCACGGGATATGAGGCCCATCGGCTTGCACTCGAGATGACACTGTGGGAAATGGTCAGCACCCCAGCAACTCTTTGACCTTTCTTATTAATTTCTGAGCTTGATTTTGCCAGGAAAACTCCTTGACTTTCTCCTCTTCATAACGGTAGACCTCTTCCATCTCCCCCCTCAGCCAATGCTCGTATAACTTAGAAATTGCTCGAGCTATCTCCTTAGGCTCGTTCAAACACGCTTCTCCAATTCTTAACTCTCTTACTAAGCTTGCTACTGGGTCTTCTGGATGCTGAATAATGCAAAGTATAGGTTTCTTGCTTCCAAGATACTCGTAAAATTTCCCTGGCACCTGGCTTTCAAGCTTATTTCCTAAGTAAACTAAAACATCAGCCTTAGCCTGTAGCTCAAGAACCTCTGGATGGCTTAAAACTCCAAAGTATTTTACCCGCTCCTGAATAGAGTTAAAAAGTGGAAGAAAACCCTCAAGCCTTCCCGCAAGCCAAAGTTCAAAATCAAACTTAAGCCCCGCTAAAGCCTCAACTAAAACCCTTGGGTCCCTGAAACCCTTATATAAACTACCCGTGTAGGCTAAGACAAACCTTCCTCCCTTTTTTCTCCTTTTCGGCAACCTAAAAAACTCAAGGTCAAACCCCTGCTGGACAACCAAAATTTTATCTTCGCACCCGAAGCTTATGCTATACTTCTTCTTCAAGGCTTCCGTTGTAACAATTATGGCATCAGCCTCAGCAAGTACCTTCCTTTCAAGGCTTTTCAAAAAAGGTATCCATACCTTCGAATAATAATCAGCAGAAATCGGGTCCCCAAGGTCGGCAACCCATTTAATTTTTGTCTTATTCTTAAGAGCAAGCCCTAAGAGGCTATCCACCATTGGCTCATGCGAGGTAATCAAGAGGTCATAATTGTTCTTCCTGATCAATTCTAAAGCCTTGGGGTAGGCTATAAAAAACCATTCGTTCCTTGTGTCCCCAAGCATAATGTATTCTGTAATCCTTCTTATACCTTTGTATAATTTTTTTATGAACAAAAATCTCCTCGAGCTTCTAACCTCTGCTGAAAAGACTTTAGGATTTGCCAAAGCCTTAAAAACAGCCTGATTGAAAGGACCAGGAAAAGTTCGGTAAACCCTTATTCCAGGAATTTCTTCTTTCTTCCCTGGATATTCAACAGTTAAAACATCAACCTGAAAACCAGCCTTAGCAAGCTCCTTGCTTAGGTAATACCATCGGACTGACTGAGCTTCCCAGAGAGGAGGATAGGCGTAAGCAATGAGTAAGAGCCTCAAGCCCTACTCATCCACCATCTTTTGATTATTTCAACGATCCTCTCGCTTGACCTTCCATCGCCATAAGGGGAAAAACCCTTAACCATGCTCTTATAGTATTCTTCATCATCTAATAATCTCTCCACTTCCCAAATTATCCTTTCCTTGCGTCTACCTAAGAGCTTCCCCAAACCATGCTCTATAACCTCCGGTCTTTCCGTGGTATCTCTCGCCACAAGAACCGGTTTTCCAAGGGCTGGGGCTTCTTCTTGCACACCCCCAGAATCGGTCAATATAACAAAGCTTCTTTTCATAGCCGACACAAAAGATACATAATCTAAAGGTTCAGTAAGGACAACCCTTTCAACTCCTTGCAGAACCCTGTAAGCCTCTTCCCTCACATTGGGGTTTGGATGAACGGGATATAAAACTACTAACTCTCTTCGCCTTTGGGCAAGGTCCTTTACCGCCTGCAAAACCTCTCTCAAGGGCTCGCCAAAGCTCTCTCTACGGTGAAAGGTAATAAGCATAAGCTTGTGTCCGTTCTTGAGATAGGGGTCTACCTCCGGAATTTGGGTTTCTTTCTTTGCCGTCATCAAAAGGGCATCTATCACCGTGTTTCCGGTAACGAAAATTTTTTCCTCAGGTATGCCCTCTCGCAGAAGGTTTTGCTTTGCCCTCTCTGTGGGGGCGAAGTTTAGCTCTGCAAGCCTATCCGCAACAATTCTATTAAACTCCTCAGGAAAAGGATTGTATAGGTCCCCACTTCTTAAGCCTGCCTCAACATGCCCAAAGGGGACCCTTTCGTAAAAACAAGAAATAGCTGTGGCCATAACTGTGGTCGTATCCCCTTGGGCTAAAACCAAGTCTGGCTTCCGCTCTCTTAAAAAATCAGAAACCCTTTTTATCAGCTCGGAAGTCAGGTCAGGGAGGCTTTGGTTTGGCTTCATGATGTTGAAATCCTCGTCCGCCCTGATATCAAAAACAGCAAGCATCTGGTCTAATAGCTCCCTATGCTGAGCGGTTGAGATAATCTTTAGGTCAGCCCAGGGTTCTTTTTTAAGGGCAAGAATTACTGGTGCCATCTTTATCACTTCAGGTCGGGTGCCAAGAAGAATATAAATTTTCATCCTAAATTAGGC
>JBMSAU010000145.1:0-3903 GCA_049414625.1 Thermodesulfobacteriaceae bacterium | reverse complement strand
GAATTATCCTTGAAAACCTTTTAGAGGCCAAAGAAGCTCTGCTAAGTAAAATGTCTGAAGCGGAAAAGGGCTATTAAGTATCTGGATGCTTTGGCGTTGATCCCTGCTTAAATGCTATTAATGGCTTCAAGCCATCTTTTATCCTCCTTAGAGAGGATTTTAAAAGAAGAAAAGCTTACCCAAATCTTGACCTTTAAAAGTTGGACCAAGGTTGAAGGCTCATCATAAGTTTAAGGTTTGCCTATCTGAGTGCCCAAACGCCTGCTCCCAGGAGCATATCTGCGATTTTGCTCTTCACGGGGTGGTAAAAATCTCCGTCAATCCTAAGGCTTGTAGTTTTTGTGGCTCCTGCGTTGAAGTTTGCGAAGAGAGCGCTATTGAGCTTACTGAGTTTGGTCCCACAATAAAGGAAGAGCTTTGCGTTGGTTGTGGTCATTGCCTAAAGGTATGTCCAGAATCTGCCTTATCCGAGGAGTTTCGAGGTTATAAGGTATACTTAGGGGGAAAAGCGTGGGCGTCATCCCCGCTTGGCAACCTTCCTTGATTATTATAAGGCGGAAGACATACCCGAGCTTTTGAGGAAAGTCCTTTACCTCTACAAAAAACACAACCAAAGAGGAGAAAGGCTTGGAGCCGTCATTGAAAGATTATCCTGGGAGAGGTTTGTTAAGGAGCTTTTAGATTTAGTGTAAAACATCAAAGGTGTTTTGAGGACGGCTTGCTGATTCTTTTTCTTGTCTCTGTCTTCTATACTCTTGAAAGTATTGTAAGACTTCACCGTTTAGAACCCTTTTTGCTCCTACAAATCGAGCTCTAAAGTAGGGGTCATCAAGGGAGTCGATGGCAAAGCCTCTTCTTTTTGAAGAGACATGGACAAACTTGTTGTCGCCTATGTAGATCCCTACGTGTGTAACTGGAGCGCGCTTTGATGTTTTAAAAAAGACAAGGTCACCCGGAATAAGCTCGCTTTTATCTACCTCCTGTCCTACTAGATACTGATGATAGGAGCTTCTCGGAAGTTTGATCCCAAGCTCGCTATAAACCCTTTGAACAAAGGCAGAACAATCGAGAGCTCCGTTTCCTTCTCCTCCAAAGCGGTATTTCACATTTGCATACTGTCTGCTAAGTTCTAAGAATTTCTCCCTTAGAGCTTGAACTTCAACTTTGCTCAGGGTAAACCTTCCAAACTTCTTCGTCAAAGGCTCTTCTTCTGCTTTAAACATGGCTATAGGCTCCCTCAAACGAGGCTTCTCAAAGTCTTGAAAGGGAATTTTCAATTCCTGCCCAACTAAGATGATGTTATCATTTAAACCGTTTAAAAGCTTTATCTCTTCTACAGAGACACCATACATTAAGGATATTCTGTATAAAGTTTCTCCCTCCTTCACTCTATGAACAAGATAGGGCTTACTCGAAGGGCTGTTAAACATATCTGAGGTAAGGGAGATAGAAAGCCTTATCTCTTCACCCTTTTCTACCTTGACTAATAGCTTTTGTCCAGGCTTAAGTCTTGTAGTTCTTAGATTGTTTAGCCTTTTTATTTCCTCTGGTGTAGTATGGTATTTTCGGGCTAAACTTGCTAAGGTTTCGCCTTTTTTAACTACATGATAGACCTTTCTTTCAGCCAAACGCTTTTTTGCTCTTTCATCGTTAGCTTCAGACTGAGGCCTATTCGGTTCTGCTTCAATTTCCTGTCCTTTAGAAGGTGTTTGAGGTTTTTTTGTTGTTTTTTCTATGTCTTTTGGTTTTTCAGTCTCCTTTGGCTGTTCTAAGACTTTAGCCTTAACAGGAACCTTAAGGACCATACCTTCACGAATGGTTAAATCGGTAAGACCGTTTGCCTCAAGAATTTCTCCGACGCTCAAGCCGTATTTTTTGGCAAGGCTAAAAAGCGTTTCACCCTTAGATACTTTATGCTCAAGGAATTGTGCCTGCTGCCCCCCCAAGGCGGGGGCTTCGGACGGTGATACATCTTTGATAGAGTCTGTTTTTTGCCTTCTTATAACCAAAACCTGTCCAACCTTAAGCGTAGGGCTTGTTAAACCGTTCATTGCCATAAGCTCTTCAATGCTTAAGCCAAACTGCTTGGCAATGCGAAAAAGAGTGTCCCCTTTCTTCACCTGATAGGTTATCTCGCCATCTGTGCTTGGGAAGTTTAAGGCTGAGCTGGATTGGGTAAAAGATTTAGGAGAAGGTCTAGCAGTATTTTTTGAGGTTTTGGGCTTTGCCGTTTGTTTGTCTGTTTTTTTAGTAGTATTTTTTGATGTTGACTTGTTTGTCTTAGTTGCCGCTAAGACAGAAGAAGCTTGTTCAAAAAAGAAAAGGGATAAGAAAAGCAAAATTGATAAAAAAATATATATAATTTTACAAATATTCTTCATCGAAAGCTTTAAGTCCTTTTCAAGTTTTTAGGCCATTTATAACCCAATTTTAGGAAAAAGTCAAGTTTTGTTTCCTCTTTTGAAAGCTTTTTTAACTATTCTATTAAATGTCTTTGAGCATAGCGAGGGACCTTCGCATTTTCTTCTTTATAATCTGTTAACATTTTTCGTTTATCTTTTTAAAAAAAAAGTAGGAGGTGGTGTTATGGGTGGCAGGTTTAAACTTTACTCGTTGACCTTAGCTTTAGCGTTTCTTTTAGCCTCTCTATTTTTCCTTTTAAGCGGTCGTTTGATAGCAAAGGAGATGATTAATGGTGCTGGCGCAACTTTTCCTTATCCGATCTTTGCTAAGTGGGCTTACGAGTATGAAAAGGCAACTGGGATCAAAGTTAACTATCAATCCATTGGTTCTGGTGGTGGTATTAGGCAGATAACAGAGAGGACGGTTGATTTTGGAGCCTCAGACATGCCCTTAACGCCAGAGGAGCTTGAAAAAAGAAACCTTATTCAATTTCCAGTAGTTATTGGTGGAGTTGTCCTTTCCTATAACATTCCTGAATTGAGGGGTCAGCATCTTGTGCTTGACGGGAAAACTATCTGCAACATCTACCTTGGGAAGATAAAGACCTGGGATGACCCAGCGATCAAGGCTCTGAACCCACATGTAAAACTTCCTTCTAAGCCAATAACTCCTGTTTTTAGGGCTGACGCTTCAGGAACAACCGCAATATTCACTCACTATCTAACGCAGGTTTGCAGCGAGTGGGCAAAGGAAGTGGGATATGGCACTGCTGTTAACTTCAGAGTTGGGATAAGCGGTAAGGGAAATGAGGGCGTTGCCAACTATGTGAAAAGGACCCCTTATGCCATAGGCTATGTGGAGTATACTTACGCCATTCAGAACAAGCTTGATGTTGCTCACGTCAAAAACAGGGCGGGCAATGTAGTAAAGCCTGACGATATTACTTTCAGAGAGGCTGCTGCTACAGCAGCCCTTGACCCAAAGAAGCATTTCTACACTTGGATAACCGATGCTCCTGGTAAAAACGCCTATCCTATCGCTGGAATGACCTTTATCATGCTTGCTAAAGAAAGACCTGAACTAAATAAGAGGGTTGTCAAGTTCTGGGACTGGGTTTTCACCAATGGCGACCAGATGGCTCTCGAAATTGAATATGTGCCTATTCCCAAGTCTGTAAAGGATCAGATCAGGGCCTACTGGAGGGCACACGGAATTTATTAAGCCGTAGTTTCGATTAGGTCCTTGGGGGGCTTTTGCCCCCTTTTTTATTTTAATTTTACAAATATTCTTCATCGTTTGTTTCTTCTTTTGAAAGCTTTTCAACTATTTGAAGTTATTTCAATAATTTCGCATCTATTAAATGTCTTTGAGCATAGCGAGGAACCTTAGCATTCTCTTCTTTATAATCTGTTAACATTTTTCGTTTATCTTTTCTAAAAAAAAAGTAGGAGGTGGTGTTATGGGTGGCAGGTTTAAACTTTACTCGTTGACCTTTGCTTT
>JBMSAU010000144.1:0-4061 GCA_049414625.1 Thermodesulfobacteriaceae bacterium | reverse complement strand
ACACCTATGTTCCGTTATGAGGGGCGTTAAAAAGCATAGGGCAAAGATGATAACGAGCGCGATTGTGGGGGTTTTCAAAGAGGATTTAAGAACCCGCCAAGAGTTTCTGCATAACATAGGAAGGAATTTTCAGATAAGGTAAAAGTGATTACCCGGAATGTTCCAAGTATGCTTTAAAATATCAAGCTTTTATGGAACGGTCAAGGAATACCTTAATAAAGATCACAGAAAGAGTCTTGTCAGGGTTTTGCTTATTTTATACTTTACTTCAACCACTTCAACCTTAGAATTTTAAAACCAAACTATGGATTTATATAATTTCAAATTGAAACAGGAAATTATTTTAGATAGGGAGAAATTTTTAGATTTTTATAATCAGTTAAAGGATTGCCAAGATTTATCTCTTTTAAAGCAAAAAATTTTTCATTTTAAAAGTTGGGCTTTGAGTAATCATTCAATATCAGAAGAAACTGCTATTTATTGCTCTTATGAAAGCTTTCTTGAAATTATTAAAAAAATTTTATCTTCAAAAACCATAGAAAGAGCAAAGTATTACTTGAAAAAACTTTATGATTTTCTTATTACCGAAAGAGAAAATAATATAAATGATATAAATTTGGCAAGATGGAGGGATTATAACGAAATCATAACTGATAGTCTTTGGATATTTGATAAAAGGGATACATCGGGGGCGCATCTTGGGTGGTATTGGGGAAATTTTATCCCACAAATTCCAAGACAATTAATGTTAAGATATACAAAAAAATTTGATTGGGTTTTAGATCCCTTTGTCGGAAGTGGAACAACTTTAATTGAATGTAGAAGATTGGGAAGAAATGGAATAGGGGTTGATATAAATGAAGAAGTTGTTAAGAAAGCAAAAGAACAAATTGAAAAAGAAAAAAATATCTATAATGTTAAGACCGAAATAATACATGCCGATAGTAGAACATTAAATTTTAAAAAAGTTTTAGAGGAATTTGGGATAAAAAGAGTTCAACTTGTTATTCTCCATCCACCTTATTGGGATATTATAAAATTTAGCGATAAAGAGGAGGACCTATCAAATTCAAAAACCCTAAAAGACTTTCTTGGGGCTTTTGAAGAAGTTTTGAGAAATGTAATTGAAGTTTTAGAAAATGGAAGATTTTTAGCAATTGTTATAGGAGATAAGTACTCAAGAGGAGAATGGATACCTTTGGGATTTTATGTTATGGATAGAGGATTGAAATTAGGTTTAAAGTTAAAAAGTATAGTTGTTAAGAATTTTGAAGAAACAAGAGGTAAAAGAAATCAGAAGGAACTTTGGAGATATAGAGCGTTAGTTGGAGGATTTTATGTTTTCAAGCACGAATATATTTTTATATTTCAGAAAAAATGAGAGGGCATGTTTTTATTGTAAATGATCAAACATTACCAAAACATCTGGAATATATGTTTGTTGGAACAAGTGCGGGAGAAAGGGAAAATAATATATCGCTCTTGGCAGATATGATGAGAGTTAAAGGAGGTGATTTTATATTCTTCTATATTGAAGGAAACCAAAGGGTAAAAGGAAGGTTTTTTGGAGTTTTTAAAGCTCTTGATAATGTGGTATATCATGTAAGAGGTAGAGAGGCAAGAGAACCTTCACTTACAATACCTTTGATTTACCGAAAAAGAATATCTCCTTATGAAGTTTATCAAAATGGTGTTCTTGAATGGATAGCTCTTGATAAACTTCCAACTTATTCCAGAGAAATTTTATGGACACTGATTTACAGAAAGATGAAAGCGAAAAGGGGGAATACCATGCTGTTTCCTTGGGAAACAGAGAGGTTAATAAATCTTATTAGGGCAGAAAATCAAGGAAGAGCTTTAAATGGAAATAACTTTTCTTTTGATCCACAAAATTACATAATAACTCAAGGCAAAAGAACTATAAATCAATATATGGGAAATCCAATAAACTTAGATTGGGAAGATATAAAAAAATCAGAGAAACACTTTCAAGCATTTATACTTCAAAATCTTCAAATTGAAAACAACAATTTTTATCCTGAAATTTTTGGAAAGAATATCGTTTGGATTGGAAATGAAGTTTTTGCTGGCTCTGGAATGCAAAAAATAGATATAATGACAATAGAGAGAATAAATGAAACAAGTTATCTTTTTAGAATAATTGAATTAAAGCATCCGAAATCAATATCAGGAATAAGTTCTTCTGTGAGTCAATTAGAATATTATATAAATTGGGCTCGTGAAGATATTGGCGGTCATGTAAGGGGCGCTTATCGGTTCAATATAAAACCAATCCTTTTAGTTTTAACGAAAAATTTTGGTATTGTTCAAAGGGATATTATAAATAAAATTAGAGAATTAGGGAACATTTCTTTTGAACCGGAAGTTTGGGAAATCAACTTTGAAGGTCAAGGGTGGAGAAAGGCTTAAAAGATTTGATTTGTAATCCAAAGCCTTATTTTTAGGGTGAGCAGGGGAAAATAAATAATTTGGCAATGCAATTACTCAATATGTTCCACCTAAGCCTCAAAATTTCAAACTTCAAGAAAGAGAGATAAAAGAAGAGGAATTTTTAAGGTCAAGGGGCATTCTCAAAACATTTGAAAAATGTCCTCTTTGTAAAAGTGAGAGCATAAAATGAAGTTTTAAGTGGCAAGGGGATCTGGGGACTTGTCAACAGAAATTATTTCAAAAGTGTTAGATTTTCTACTTGGAGGGTGTATATAAATAGTTGGGTCAATCACCGAATTTTCAGACTTATAATATTCTCTTATGTTTATATCATATGAAGGGGGTAAGAACACATGGCACTTATAAGGTGTCCAAAATGTGGCAATAAGGTATCAGAAAAGGCAAGTTCTTGCCCTCACTGTGGTCTTTCTTTGTCAGAAAATTTGCAAAAAGAAAAATTAAAATGTCCGGAATGTAGTGGTGAATTACCTGATAATGCCACTTTTTGTCCAAATTGTGGCCATCCTATTAGGAAGGAGAACAAAAAACCTATAAATACAAAATTATTTTTTGTTATTAGTGGAGTTTTGGTTGTTACTATATTGGGATTTATAGTTTTAAAAGTTGTTACTTCGAAGACAAAAAATCAAATTCAGCCTTCCGTTACATATCCTCAATCTGTACAAGATGAATTGATGTTAGAAAACAAGAATATAGTAATAGATCAAGAAGAAGCAAAGAAGATATTAGCAAACTACCTAAAAGTGAGTGTTTGGGATATATATGATGTAGGTTATTATAATTTCGGAAATGATATTCGTTATGTTTTTACCTATACTGATGACATAACACCACTAGGGAGTCAAACAGATATATTTACAGTTAATGCTATAAGTGGAAAAATTTTATCAGTGGGTAAAATTTGTAGAATTGAGTTTTATATAAGTCCTCAAAGTGAGTTATCTACTAGTTGTGAAAATTTAAGAAAGCCTGCTAAATACATAATCGTTAAAGGTTCATTAGATGGAAATGATATTACATATAGTATTTCAACGAATGAAGAAGAAATTCTAAATTGTTATAGATGCTCGTCATCAGAGTTAAATTATGAAGGTGAAATTAAACCTAATAGAGGTCCATTTTATATTGAAGCTTATAATGAAGCCTTGTTTAATTCAAAAAGCCTAAATTTGACAATCGTATTTCTCTATTATAAACCCTCGGCTATGGGAGATTTTGGGAAACAAATAGATAATTTATTCTTTTACTTTTAAAGGTCTGGCTTTCTACTTAATTAAATATGTTAGAGGAAAGGTCTAATAATAGGATAAGGAAAGTGATAGCAAAATATAGAGGCTGGGACAAAATGGATAATTAGGTTATAACAAGTGGTGGTTGATAGAGAGTTTTTTCATCGTATAAAAGGAGATATAATTTGACTAATTTTGGTAACATAGACACTTTCCGCGACATTTTACGACTGCGTATCCCCAAATGTGAGCGTTGTTTCCGTAACATCCGTCGATCCTGTTACATACACCTGCGTCGCTGGATACGAAGACCCCGTTTTTGTTGACGAGAAGGGCAAGGTTTATTCCGAGGAAAACGTA
>JBMSAU010000143.1:0-7102 GCA_049414625.1 Thermodesulfobacteriaceae bacterium | reverse complement strand
CGTCAAATTTCAGCACATCCTTCCCGCTTATAGCTTTTATAACTATGTTAAAAAGAATGTGCTTTAATGGTTTTATGAAGTTAGCTATGATGTCTTCAAGGGTTTTTATGTAAGTCTCTTTATCCATCGTGTTTTTTGAATATAAGAACGTTCTCGTCCTTCATCACGTTATAAAGACCAAAAATAATTTTGTCTATGTTTTCCTCAAGCTTAAACCCCAAGCTTTCCATGTAATCAATCGTAAAGCCCACCGTATCTATTTCTCTTCCCTGATATTTGGCGTTTCCTATAACTATGACCGCATAGCGGTTTGGCTTTAGAACTCTGTACATCTCTTTGTATGCCTTTTTCATATCCTCATTATACAGTTCAATACGCTCCTTACCGTTTCCCCTAACTCCAATAAACCACTCTCTAATTTCTCTATGGCTATATCCTAAGTCTTTCAGTGCATGCAAATCGTTTTGGACATAATCAAGGGCTATTGAATAGGGCGGTGATGTTATTATTCCATCCACAGAGTTATCCGGTAGTTTTAAGTTTCTTGCATCTCCCTCTTCAATGCTAACTTTCCCAAACGAAAGATTCAAACTTTCTTTTATTTCTTTCATATCTGATCAGATTAAATATTCTTTTGAGAATTTTCGTTAATATTTCTATAATAATAATCTTTTCAATTATCTATTTGGTTAAGCCTTTAAGCTATGACTTGGTAATTTACGATGAATATCTAAAAGGAGGAACTGTTTATCCTAAAGATATTGGATTCATATTACTGCAATATATTATATTAAAAGTTCCTACTGAAAATAAGATAGAAATAATATCAGGTTTTCTTGGAATACTAATTGTAATCATAGCTTTCTACCTGGTCAAAGGTAAAAATGTTGAAAAATTAACAAGCACAGTTGCCGTTATGTTAGGTTCAGTTTACTTTGTATTATCAACAGGCAATGCTTTGAGACAAGGATTTTCATCAATTTTTTTAATTTTATCTTACTTATATATGTTTGAAAGTAAAATTAAATCAGTACTATTTTTACTTCTTGCCGCTTCTTTTCATTCATCAGCTCCAATTTTCTATATGTTTTTTTTAGTGACCTATTTAGTTCAAAATATAAGCTTTGATGATAGACTTTACATAGAAACTGGTAAGTTTATAAAAAAAATTAAAAGTAGAACAATTATTTTTAAATATAGCGTAGTTTTCTTGTGGGTTTTATATATCTTTTCCATTGTTAGTATTGTAGGATTATTTTTTATTAGATTTACGGATTTTGAACACTATTTAGATTTCGTATTAGAAGAGGGTAGAATGAAACCTGTTTATAAAATAATACCAGTTGCTTTTATGTTCTTTTTATCTGAATATTTTGTAACTCAGTCCAATAGTTTTACTTCTCAGAGCACAGAATTTAAGAGATTACGTCTATTGCGGTTCTATTTATTCATTCTTCTATTATCACTTCTACCACACAAATCCTTTGCTGAGGCATGGTCTAGAATATTATTCTTTTACTTCTGTGTTGATGCATATATGTTAGTCTGTTTAAAAGTAAGAAATATTTATGATAGATTGTATTTTAGTTTGGTAAACTTCTCAAATGGTTTTTATATAAACGCGATAAATGTTTTAACAGGTGGTTTTTATACAAGCGTGATAAATGCTTTAACGGGATGAAAACATGTATAAAGGAAATGAAATATAAAGCGATACTATGAGGGAAGAGAAAATTCTTTTTCTATCTTCTCGTCTTCCTTACCCACCGATAGGTGGCGATCGTCTAAAAAATTATTGGCTTTTGAAGATCCTTTCCAAACACTTTAAAGTTCATCTTGTATCCATAACAGACCAAAGTGGTGAGTAGTATATAATCTAAGATTATGCGGAAAAGTGAATTACAATTAAAAAAGCTTTACACTTTCGTAAGTCACTTCCTCAAGGAGGAAGATCACAAAAATACGAAGAGGCTGTTCTAAAAATAAAGTGATATAATTTTACCTGTGCGAAGCTTTCAGAGTTTGCTGGGTACCCGTTGTGGAACCAATGGAAGGAACTTTGAATATGGGAAGGACTTTAAAATCCTTGCCACTACCCAGCAGGTTCTGAACTCTCCTTCTGCAAGGGGGTGTGGGACAGGGTTAGGAAGTGATCAGTCCCCTTAGAGGCTGCGGGAACGATATGGTGGAAGTAATCTTTTGGGGCTCAATTTTCCTAATGCTTTATGTATATTTGGGTTATCCAGTAGTTATTGCAATTTTAGCATACATCAAAAAAGATAGACATTTACTAAAACAAGATTATGAACCTACTGTATCTTTGATTATTGCAGCTTATAATGAAGAAAAAGTTATAGCTAAAAAAATTGAAAATAGTTTAGAACTAGATTATCCTAAAGATAAACTTGAAATAATCGTATTTTCGGATGCTTCAACTGATAGAACTGATGAGATAGTTAAAAGTTATAGTGATAGAGGAATCAAACTCTTTCGCATAGAAGGACGAAAAGGTAAAGCATATTGTAAGAACATAGTCGCTGAGAAAGCTCAAGGGGAAATTTTAGTATTTTCGGATGCTAATAGTATATATGAAAGAAACGCTATAAAAAAGCTTGTAGTCCATTTTGCTGATCCTAAAGTTGGGTGCGTTGCAGGAGAACTTCGTTACCGGAAAGGTAGCAGTGTAGAAGGAGAAAACCTTTATTGGAGATATGAACAATTCATAAAACGTTTAGAAGGAAAGCTTGGAAATTTAACCACAGTTAACGGAGCTATTTACGCTATCCCTAAACGCTATTACCCATTCCTTTCTATTTGCGCAGCCGATGATTTTGGGCACACACTTTCTATTAAGGCTAAACATCTTAAAGTAATCCATGAGCCAGAAGCTTTAGCCTGGGAAGAAACTAGTGAGAATATTTTGCTTGAAGTTAATCGAAGAATTAGAATAGTGAGTCAAGCTTCTTTTTGTTTGTTTCATAATCGTGAATTTCGTGCTTTACTAAATCCTTTAAGATACGGCTTATTTTCTTTCCAGCTTTGGTCACACAAAGTATTGAGATGGTTAAGCGGAATCTTCTTAATTTTATTATTCTTAACAAACTTCATTCTTATAGGGAAAGGAGATTTTTATGTATTTTTCTTCGCGTGCCAAAGTATTTTCTACATTTTTGCTATTTGGGGGTTGTTACAAGAAACAATATTTAAAAAAAGGGCACCGAAAATTCCTCATGTTGCTGGATACTTTGTTATCTCATGCTATGCAACGTTAAAAGGATTTATAAAGGGCTTACTTAAAAAGCCGATAACTATTTGGACACCGATTCGTTAAATTTAGGAGGTTCTAAAATGCTAATACGCTCTGCGGCACCTTTAAGACTTGGACTTGCTGGTGGCGGAACTGATGTTAGCCCTTACTCAGATATTTATGGCGGAGCAGTTTTGAATGCTACCATTTCTATGTATGCTTATGCGACGATTGAGCCAAGAGATGATAACAAGATTGAAATTGTGTCTGTTGATAGAAAGGAATCAATATTGACAGATGCCGTTCCTTATCTTGAGATTGATGGAAAACTTGATTTAATAAAGGGGGTTTATAACCGCATTGTTAAAGATTTTAATGAAGGGAAGCCTTTATCATTCACTATCTATACTTACGCTGATGCACCTCCAGGATCAGGACTTGGAACATCATCTACACTGGTTGTAGCTGTTATAGGTGCTTTCGTTGAGTGGTTGAAGCTTCCTCTCGGAGAATATGATATTGCTCATCTTGCGTTTGAAATAGAAAGAATTGACTTAAAACAAGCGGGAGGAAAACAGGACCAATATGCAGCAACCTTCGGCGGGTTTAACTTCATGGAGTTTTATGATAACCATAAAGTAATCGTAAACCCATTGAGAATTAAGCAAGAAGTAATTGATGAACTTCAGCATAATCTTGTACTTTATTATACGGGAACAAGCAGATTATCTTCTAAAATTATAGAAGCACAAATAAAAAGCGTCGAAACGGGCAAGAAAAAGTCTATTGAAGCAATGCATAAACTAAAGGAACAAGCTATTTTGATGAAAGAGGCAATTCTAAAAGGAAAAGTTGATGAAGTGGGAGAGATTTTACACCTTGGATGGCAGTATAAAAAGGAGATGGCAGAGGGTATTAGTAACCCAGTGATAGACGAAATATATGAGACCGCTTTGAAAGCTGGGGCTACCGGTGGTAAAATATCAGGAGCAGGTGGAGGAGGATTTATGATGTTTTATTGTCCCAAAAATACTAAGTATAAGGTGATGGAAGTTCTAAGTAAATTTGGGGGAGAATTTAAAAGATATCAATTCACAAAGTACGGTCTTAAAACTTGGACAGCATGATTGTGTATAACAAAATTAAACAAATAATAAGATTATACTCTACTCCTAAATTTGTATTCTTAAATAAGTTTATTAAGAACTACTCAAAGGATAAAATTAAAGTATTAGATGTTGGATGTGGTAACAAAAGTCCATCTATTACAACTTCATTATTCCCAAAAATAGAATATTTTGGATTAGATAAAGAGGACTACAATCTGACAATTGAAGATAAGAGAATATTGGAAAACAGATACTTTCATGTGGATTTAGAAAATCTATCTGAATTGGATAGCCTTTTACCCGATGATTATTTTGACTTTATCATAATGGCTCATGTTATTGAGCACACTACAAGAGGTGTTGAAATATTAGAAATCCTCGCCAAAAAGTTGAAAGTTGGAGGGGGAATATATATAGAATTTCCAAGCGTGAAGAGTTTAGCTTTTCCGTCTATGCCGGGAACCCTAAATTTCTGTGATGATCCTACTCATGTAAGATTATATGATATTAAAGAAGTAGCTAACACTCTAATAAAATGCGGTTTTAAAGTCATAAAGGCGGGAACAAGAAGAAATTTTATAAGATGTTTGTTGACACCAATGATTTTAATTTATCAATTGATAAAACATAAGAAGATATATGGAGGTGCATTCTGGGATATTTTAGGTTTCGCTCAATTTGTTTATGCTGTAAAAATCAAGGATTTATGATAAAATAATCTCCATGCTTGGAGAAGCTGTAATTCTCGCAGGTGGATTGGGGACAAGATTAAAAAGTGTAATAAAAGACATTCCTAAACCTATGGCAGAAGTTTGTGGAAAACCTTTTTTGTGCTATATACTTGATTTTACAATTAAACATGGTATTGAGAGGGTGATATTATCGGTAGGATACAAGTGGGAGGTTATTAAAAATTTCTTTGGCAGTCAATATAAAAATTTAAAATTAGAATATGCCGTTGAAAATACCCTTCTTGGCACTGGTGGTGGGTTAAAAAATGCTTTAAAGTATGTTAATGAAGAAGAAGTTTTTGTTTTGAACGGTGACACCTTTTTTGATGTAGACTTAAATCTATTTTATAACTTACATAAAAGCAAAAATTCCAAGTTAAGTATTGCCCTAAAAAAGACAGAGAACACAGAGAGATATGGGCAGTTGAAATAGATGAAAATAATAGAATAGTTTCTTTTCTTGAGAAAGGAAAAAGGGTGAGTGGGTTTATAAATGGTGGGATTTATTTATTAAATAAAAATTTTTTCAATGTATTATCTCCAGAAGGTAATTTTTCTTTGGAAAAAGATTTTTTAGAAAAGTTCTATAAAGACTATGAATTTTATGGGTTTCCCTTTGATGGATTTTTTATAGATATAGGAGTTCCAGAAGACTATGAGAGGGCAAGAAAAGAATTTGAAAGATTTACGGATTAATAAAGATTGGACATTGTTTTTAGATAGAGACGGAGTTATAAATAAGAAAATTGAAAATGACTATGTTAGAAATTGGTCTCAGTTTGAATTTATAGAGGGTGTAATTGAAGCATTAAAAATACTTAGAAATATTTTTGGTAAGATAATAATAGTTACTAATCAAAGGGGCATAGGTAGAGGATTGATGACAGAAAATGACCTTCATGAAATTCACGAAAATATGATAAAGGTATTTGAATTAAATGGTATCCATATTGATAAGATTTATTATTGCCCTCACGATTACGAAAAGGAAATCTGCGATTGTAGGAAACCAAATGTAGGATTAGCATTAAAAGCAAAAGAAGAGTTTCCTGAGATTAACTTTAGAAAATCCATAACAGTAGGGGACTCTTTATCTGATATGGAATTCGGAAAATCTTTAGGAATGTTAACTGTATACATAAATCAAGATTGTAGTAATATTCCTAATATTGCTGACTTTTGTTTTGCTTCGTTGTATGAGTTTGCTAAGTATTTAGAAAAAAATAACAAGGTCCAATTATGAAAGTCCTAATTCTTGCCGGTGGCTCCGGAACAAGGCTTTGGCCAGCATCAAGAGAAGCTTATCCTAAGCAGTTTTTAAAATTAGGTGGTAAAAAGTCTTTACTTCAGCAAACATTGGAAAGGCTTTTAAATATCGTTTCTCCCAAGGATATTCTATTGCTTACCAACGAACAGTATGAATTTCTCGTTCTTTCAGAGGTTAATGAAGTTTCTAAAGACCTTGCTGATAACATTTTACTTGAGCCAGCGAGGAGAAATACTGCACCTGCCATTGCCCTTGGAATGAAATACTGTTTAGAAAGGCTTAGGATTTCTCCCGAGGAAGTTTTATTCGTTTGCCCTTCGGACCATATTATAAAGCCCGTAGAAAAATTTGTTGAATATGTAAAATTAGCTGAAAAAGTAGCAAGGCAAGGCTACATTGTAGCTTTTGGTATCAAGCCACTTTATCCAGAAACAGGTTATGGCTATATTAAAATCACTGGTGAAGACCTGAGAGGTTATTATCTTGTTGAAAGATTCACTGAAAAACCCGACCTTGAAACCGCAAAAAGATTCTTAAGCGAAGGAAACTATTTTTGGAACTCTGGAATGTTTGTCTTTACCATCGAAACCATGATAGAAGAACTAAGGCTATATGCCCCAGAAATTTATCAACTATTTAATCAGTCTTTAGATGATATGATAGCAAACTTTCAAAATATGCCGGATATTTCAATAGATTATGCAGTTATGGAAAAGTCAAAAAAAGTTGTTGCCATTCCGATGGACAT
>JBMSAU010000142.1:0-18391 GCA_049414625.1 Thermodesulfobacteriaceae bacterium | reverse complement strand
GATTGAGGAGTTGAAGAGTAAAGGGGAGCTCAAAGGCAAGGTAGAGGTAGCAAGGCTTGTAGGGAGGATGCTTGCGGAAAAGGCGAAGGCGAAGGGTATAACAAAAGTGGTTTTTGATCGGAATGGATATAAGTACCATGGACGAGTTAAGGCCTTGGCTGAAGGCTTGAGAGAGGGTGGATTGGAATTTTAAAGGGGGTGTGATCTTGGTAAGAGGAACGGGGGAGCTAATTGAAAAGATAATTCAAATAAGAAGAGTGGCAAAGGTTACCAAGGGTGGGAAAAAGCTTCGCTTTGCCGCTCTTGTTGTGGTTGGTGATGGAAAGGGAAGGGTTGGTTATGCTCTTGGTAAGGCGCCTGAGGTTCCTGATGCTATTAGAAAAGCGATTGAGAAGGCAAAGAAGGAGATGATCGAGGTTCCTATTGTTAATGGCACTATACCTCACAGGATAGAGGAAAAATTTTCGGCAACTAAGGTAATATTAAGACCGGCTCCTCCGGGAACTGGGGTTATTGCTGGTGGAACGGTTCGTGCTATTATGGATGCTGCTGGTATTACTGATGTAGTAACTAAGTGTATAGGAAACAGCAATCCGCATAACTTGGTTAAGGCAACTTTTAAAGCTCTTGAGAAGCTTCAGAGCCTTGATTATGTGGCTAAGAAGAGAGGTAAGAGTAGGGAAGAAATCCTTGAGAGGATAAGGGGATGAGGAAGCTCAAGATTACTTTAAAAAGAAGCAGATACGGGTGGAAGCCAGACCATAGAGAGACCTTAAAAGGTTTGGGTTTAAAGAAGATAGGGCAGACGGTGATAAGGGATGATACACCTCAAATTAGAGGTATGATTAGGAAAGTAAGCCATCTTGTTGAGGTAGAGGAATATGAGGAATAGGCTGATTGATTTAAGCAATCTTAAACCTTTTTATGGGTCAAAGCATAAGGAAAAAAGGGTTGGCCGTGGTCATGGGTCGGGTCATGGTAAGACCTCTGGGAGAGGGCATAAAGGACAAAAGGCTAGGGAGGGTCTGGATATTAAACCTTTCTTTGAGGGTGGACAGACTCCTATTCACAGAAGAGTGCCCAAGCGGGGATTTAAAAACATCTTTAAGGTTGAGTATGCGGTGGTTAATGTAGGCATTTTAAGTAAAGTTTTTTCTCCAAATGAGGTTGTTGATGAAAACTCTTTAAGGGAGAAGGGGCTGATTAAAGGTAAAAATAAGCTTATAAAACTTTTAGGAGACGGAGAAATTAACATACCTTTGACCATAAGGGTTCATGCGGTATCAAAGTCAGCTAAGGAGAAGGTTGAGAAGGCTGGAGGTAGGGTTGAACTTATTAAAAAAGAGGTCAAGTCTTAAGGTTTAAGAATAGTGAACAGGAAAGAAGGTCTTTTAAGCTTAGCAAACCTTCCGGAGCTTAAAAGAAGGCTTTTCTATCTTTTTTTAGGTCTAGCCATCTATCGTTTTGCTGTTCATATTCCAGCGCCAGGGGTCAATTCCGAAGCCTTTTTTGAGCTCTTTCAGAGAGCTGAGGGGACTCTTTTTGGACTTTTGGATATTTTTTCTGGCGGTGCTCTTAGTAGGTTTTCAGTGTGCGCTCTTGGGGTTATGCCTTACATTAGTGCTGCAATCATCATGCAACTTTTAACGGTAGTTTTCCCTACCCTCAAGGAGTATTACAAGGAGGGTCCAGAGGGTCGAAGGAAGATCGCCTATTATACTCGTTACTTGACGGTGGTGATCTGCCTTATTCAAGGGTTTGGAATAGCAGTAGGCTTAGAAAGGATGACAACTCCTGCTGGGATACCTATCGTTGCCGAACCTGGGATGACCTTTAGGATCTTAACCGCCTTGACCTTGACAGCTGGGACCCTTTTTCTTGTATGGCTTGGCGAGCAGATGACTGAGCATGGAATTGGAAACGGCATTTCCCTGATCATCTTTGCTGGTATCGTTGCTGAGATTTTTCCAGCCATTGCACGGAGTTTAAAGTTTGTGCAGACTGGGGAGTTTTCTCTCTTTGCGCTACTTTTAATTTTGCTTTTGCTTTTTGGAATTTTAGCCTTTGTTTGTTTTATGGAGTTAGCCCAGAGGCGAATCCCCGTTCATTATGTTCGAAGACAGGTTGGGCGTCAGCTTGTCGGGGGGCAGACAAGCTATTTACCTATTAAGGTTAACACCTCGGGCGTTATTCCTCCGATATTTGCCTCCTCGGTGTTGATGTTTCCGGCTACGGTCACAACCTTTGTGCCCATTTCTTTCTTTGAGGATTTATCTAGAATTTTTAACCCAAGCTCGCTTTTTTACAACCTAATTTTCGCTGCGCTTATTATCTTTTTTGCTTACTTTTATACAGCGGTGATTTTCAACCCCAAGGAGGTTGCCGACAATCTTAAGAAGTGGGGAGGCTTTATCCCTGGTATTAGACCAGGTAGTCAAACGGAGGAGTTTTTAGAAAAGGTTTTAACGAGGATAACTGCCATTGGAGCGGTATATCTTGCTTTTATCTGCATTCTTCCTAATTTTTTAGTATTTAACCTTTATATTCCCTTCTACTTTGATGGGACATCGCTTTTGATTGTTGTGGGAGTTGCTCTTGACCTTGTAGGTCAAATTGAAGCTCATCTTTTAAGCAAACAATACGAAGCCTTTATAAAGCACGCCAAGCTTAAAACAAGGTGAGAGGAGGTGGGCTATGAACATCGTATTTCTTGGGCCTCCAGGAGCAGGAAAGGGCACGCAGGCTAAGATTTTAGTTGAGAGATATGAGATACCTCAGGTCTCAACTGGTGACATGCTGAGAGAGCACAGGGCAAAGGGGACTGAGCTTGGTAAGAAGGCTCAGGAGTACATGGACAAGGGTCAGCTTGTTCCTGATGAGATCATCTTAAGCATGGTCAAGGAGAGGCTATCACAGCCTGACTGTCAGAAGGGCTTTATCTTGGATGGTTTCCCAAGGACAGTGGCCCAAGCTGAAGCTTTGGACAAGCTACTTTCTGAGATGGGTAAGAAGCTTGACTTTGCCTTAGCTCTCATCGTTCCTGACGACCTCTTAGTAGAGAGGCTTACAGGTAGGAGGACCTGTAAAAGCTGCGGAATGATGTATCACATTAAGTATAAACCGCCAAAGGTTGAGGGGAAATGTGATGTTTGCGAAGGAGAACTTTATCAAAGACCTGATGACAACGAAGAGACGGTGAGAAACAGGCTTAAAGTTTACCATGAACAAACTGCTCCGTTGATTGAGTACTATAAGAATAGGGGTATCTTAAGAGAGATAGATGGGAGCAAATCTATTGAAGAGATTACGCAGCAGATAATTTCTATCCTTGAAGGGAAGGCATAAGGGTTTGTGGGGAGAATACCGACCCATCCTTAAGACCAAGGAGGAGATTGAGAAGCTTCGAAGGGTTAACAAGATTGTTATGGAGATTTTGTTAGCTTTGAAAGAGGAGGTAAAACCTGGTAAATGCACCTTTGAGTTTGAGGAGTTAGCCCTTTTGCTTTGCGAAAAAAAGGGGGTAAAGCCGGCTTTTAAGGGCTACCGAGGATATCCTTATGCTTTGTGTGTGTCGGTCAATGAAGAAGTAGTGCATGGGATGCCTCGGAAGGATAAGTATTTGAAGGAAGGAGACATAGTGAGCTTTGATTTTGGAGCCATTCTTGATGGTTATTATGGGGATGCCGCTTTGACTGTTCCTGTTGGAGAAGTTTCTGAGCTAGCAAAGACCCTTATGAAGGCTACCGAAGAGGCACTTTATAAAGGTATTGAAAAAGCAAGGATTGGTAATAAAATAGGGGATATCTCTTATGCCATTCAGAAGCATGTTGAATCTTATGGTTTTAGCCCGGTTAAGGATTTTGTGGGGCATGGTATTGGAAGGAATTTGCATGAACCTCCAGAGGTCCCAAATTGGGGAAAGCCTGGGAGGGGGTTAAAGATTGAAGTAGGAATGGTTTTAGCTATAGAGCCTATGGTGTCAGCAGGTAGTCCAGAGGTGGAGATTTTGTCCGATGGTTGGACTGCAGTAACAAAGGACAGAAGTTTAGCTGCGCATTTTGAGCATACCGTAGCCATCACTCCGCGAGGACCGGAAATACTATCAAAGGTATAGGTAAGCTATGGCTAAAGAGGATGCGATTTATCTTGAGGGGAAGGTGGTTGAAGCTTTACCTAATGCGATGTTTAGGGTTGAGGTTGAGACGGGGCATACTGTTCTTGCTCATATTTCTGGCAAGATGAGGGTGCATTACATTCGGATCTTGCCGGGGGACACAGTTGTGGTAGAATTGTCACCTTACGACCTTACACGAGGAAGGATAATCTACAGAGGAAGTAAGAAAGATTGGGAAGCAGGGAGGGAGAAGTAGTATGAAGGTTAGTCCATCGGTAAAGAAGAGGTGTCAAAAGTGTAAGATTATAAGAAGGAAGGGAGTAGTGAGGGTTATTTGTGAAAATCCTAAGCATAAGCAAAGGCAGGGTTAGGAGGTAGTTATGCCTAAGATTGCAGGGGTAGACATACCAGAAAAAAAGCCAGTTGAAATAGCCTTGACTTACATTTATGGAATAGGGAGGACGCAAGCTCAGGTAATCTGCACGAAAGCAGGGATTGATTGGTTTAAGAAAGTGAAGGATTTAACGGAAGAAGAGATCAACCGTATAAGGCAGATTGTGGAGAAGGAATATAAGGTAGAAGGTGAGTTAAGGAAAGAGGTAAGACAAAACATTCAAAGGTTGATAAGCATTGGTTGTTATAGGGGGTTGAGGCATCAGATGGGGTTGCCTGTTCGTGGGCAGAGGACCCGTTCAAACGCAAGAACGCATAAAGGACCAAGACCAGGTTCATTAAGGCGAAAGAAGTAGGGGGAGAAAATGGCAAAGGCTAAGGCAAAAAAGAAAAAGGTCAAACGAACAGTAACCGAGGGTATTATTCATATCCATTCAACCTTTAACAACACCATAGTAACGATTACAGACAGGCAGGGTAATGTGATTGCTTGGGCAAGCGGTGGAACCGAAGGCTTTAAAGGAACGAGAAAAGGGACGCCTTATGCAGCGCAGCTTGCTATGCAGAGTGCTTTAAAGAAGGCTCAACCCTATGGTCTTAAGGAAGTTTGGGTGTATGTTAAGGGACCAGGTCCAGGAAGAGAGGCTGCGCTTAGGGCTTTACAGGGTTCTGGGCTTAAGGTAACTTTGATTAAGGATGTAACTCCTATACCTCACGACGGTTGCCGACCGCCTAAAAGAAGAAGGGTCTAAAGTAGAAAAAGGAGGGATAGAGTGGGAAGGTATACGGGGCCAAGGTGTAGGCTTTGCAGAAGAGAGGGAATGAAGCTTTTTCTTAAGGGAGAGCGTTGTTATACAGATAAATGTGCCTTTGAGCGTAGAGGCTATCCACCAGGGCAGCACGGTCCACTTCAGTTGAGGGTAAAGCTTTCGGAATACGGTATTCGTTTAAGAGAAAAGCAGAAGGTAAAGCGGATATATGGTATTTCTGAGAAACAGATGAAGAAGTATTACGAGATGGCAGTCAAGATGCCTGGGCAGGCGGGTCACAATCTACTTCAGCTTCTTGAGAGGAGGCTTGATAATGTGGTGTATAGACTTGGGTTTGCCGCATCAAGGGCTCAGGCAAGGCAGATGGTAAACCATGGCTTTTTTTTAGTTAACGGACGCAAAGTTGATATTCCATCTTACTTAGTCAAACCTGGTGATGTTATTGAGTTGAAAGAAAAGTATAGAAGTAATCCGCAAATTCAAGAAAACCTTGAAGTTCGTGTTCAGAGGGGTATACCTGGATGGCTTGAGCTTGATCTTGAGAACTTCCGCGGAAGGGTAAAGGCTTTACCTACGAGAGAAGATATTACTATGCCTATCCAAGAGAGCTACATCATCGAGTTTTACTCTCGATAATCGTCTAGAAACCATTCTAGAGGTAAGGCTAAATGAAAAGGCCGGTAGAGTTAATCAAACCTGAAAGTGTTAAAATTGATGAGGATAGCAAGCCTCCTTACTATGGGAAATTTATAGTTGAACCTTTGGAAAGAGGTTTTGGGATTACTCTTGGGAATGCTTTAAGAAGGGTTTTGCTTTCTTCCATCCCTGGTTATGCTATAACTGAGGCGCGGATAGAGGGAGCACCTCATGAGTTTGTTAGTTTGCCGGGAGTGCTTGAAGATGGTACGGACATCGTTTTAAACCTAAAGGGAGTGAGATTTAGGCTAAAGGGTGAGGGGCCATTTTTGGCTAAGATTGAGAAAAAAGGTCCTGGTGAGGTAAAGGCTTCGGACATAAAACTACCTAATGGGGCAGGAGAGGTTGCCAATCCAGACCATCATATTTTAACTTTGACAAGTGATAGAAGTATAACCATTGAGCTTAAAATTGAGAAGGGACGCGGTTATGCTCCGGTTGAATATCAGAAGGGGCACGAACCAGGGGTAATTCTAATAGACGGTATTTTTTCTCCCATAACTAAAGTCAATTTTACGGTTACGCAGGCAAGAGTTGGTAAAAGCAGCGATTACGACCGTTTAATCCTTGAAATTTGGACTGACGGGACTATAGACCCGAAGGATGCCCTTGCTTATTCAGCAAAGGTCCTTATAGAACAATTTTCCATATTTACTGGTGGAGTGGAAGTACCTGAAATTTCAAGACCTATTCCAGATACTTCGGCTATCTACAACGTTTGTAATGTTTTAAACATGACCATTGAGGAGCTTGAGCTCTCAGGTAGAGCTTACAACTGTCTTAAATCGGCTGGGATAAACTATGTAGGGGAGTTGGTAAAGTATACAGAAGCGGAGCTTCTTAAGCTTCGGAGCTTTGGTAAAAAATCCCTTGATGAAATCGTTGAAAAATTGAGCCAATATAATCTTAGGCTTGGTATGAAAGACATTAACTGGAAACCGCCACGCCCGGTTTCTTAAGCTTGGGCTTAGGCAGAGTTGATGAATAGGAGGAGAATAAAATGAGGCATAGGAAGCGTAGTAGAAGGCTTACGACAACTTCGGAACATAGATTAGCTCTAATGAGGAACCAGGTTAGGGATCTTTTTACGCATGGAAGAATTGTGACCACCCTCGCTAAAGCGAAAGAGCTTAGAAGATATGCAGAAAAGATGATAACTTTAGCAAAGAAAGGGGACCTTGCTTCCCGTAGGAGAGCCTTAGCTTTTATTCAAGATAAAGCAGTAGTTAGAAAGCTCTTTACTGAGCTTAGAGAAAAGTATCTTGACCGTCCGGGTGGCTACACAAGGATTGTAAGGCTTGGAGAAAGAAGGGGTGATGGAGCTTTGTTAGCGATGGTCGAACTTGTGGAAGAGAAGTTAACCTTTAAAAAATCCAAGAAAACTTCGGAAAGATTGAAAAAAATAAATGAATTTATAGAAAAAAAGAAAAAAGAGCTTCAACTTCAATCAGAATCAGCGGAAGCGAAGCCTACAGAAAACCAACCTAAAGTTGAAGAGGAAAAAGCGCAAGTAGCATCGGAAGCTCCTTCCTCACAAGGAACATAGAAAGCTAATACATGAAATTTTGATTTAAATAAGTTAAAAGCCCCCCTTAGGGGATATTCTCTGCGGTCCTTTGTGTAATATAAAGAAAGACATTCAAAATCGGTTCTTTTTGCTTTTTAGCTCACCGGATAAGGAGAGGATAACTCATCTCCTTTTTGATTTATCAAAGAGGGAGAATATGTTTATCGTTGGGGGAGCGGTGAGGGATAGTCTGATTGGTAAGTCCTTTAACGACCTTGATTTAGTGGTTGAAGGGAATGCTGAAGGGATAGCGAAGAAGCTTGCAAAGGACCTTGGGTTTGCCTTTGTTGAGCTTTCGCGGGAATTTGGTATATATCGAGTCGCTAATCCTTGGACAGTTATCGACATAAGCCTTCAACGAGGGCGGACAATTGAAGAGGACCTTAAGCTAAGAGACTTTACAATAAACGCCATGGCCATATCGGTGCGAAGTTTATTTGAGAATAGGGCTTATCTTATCGATCCTTACTTAGGTTATGTAGATTTAAAAAAGAGACGAGTCCGCGGAATGGCAGAGGAAAACATAGTAGATGATCCGTTAAGAATCCTTAGAGGATATCGTTTTTTTGCTCAAGGATACGGCTTACTTGAGAGGGAGACCAGAGAATGGTTTGCTAAGCATGCTAAAAGTTTAATCCTTTCGGCACCGGAAAGGATACTCTATGAGCTTGAGTTGATCCTTTTAACTGACCGGGCCTATGAAGCTTTCTGTCTCATGGATGAAGACAGGGTGCTTGAGGTAATCTTTCCAGAGATCAACCCTTGCAGAAACGTCCCTCAGCCTGAGTATCATCATCTTGATGTCTGGGGACACATGCTTGAGAGTTTGAAGTGGGCTGAAGCCATTTTAAGAGACCATCAAGCTTACCTTGGGTCAAGCTTGCCTAAAGATTTGAAGAAGGATAAGGATTTTATCATTTCTGTAAAACTTGCTAGCCTTTTTCATGACCTTGGCAAGGGATATACCTTTAAACAGACTGAGGAAAGGATTGTATTTTATGGACATGAAAAGGTTTCATCAGATTTAGTTCTGAAAATAGCTGAGAGATTGAGGTTTAAAAGAGATTTGGGGGAGAGGATAGCTCTCTTGGTTAAAAGCCACATGCGTCCCTGTCAACTGCTTACCGAGTTTGAGAAGGGAACGCTTACTATTCGGGCTAAAAGGAATTTAATTAAAGATGTTCCTTATCTTTGGGACCTGTTTATCGTTGCTATGGCAGATAGCCTTGCAAGCAGAGGTGTAGATAAAGAGCCTGACTACGAAGACAGACTTAGAACCTTCTTTCATCATCTTTTTTCCTTTAAAGAGGAGCTTGAGAGGGTAGAAAAGAGAGAAAGGGTCCTAACCGGTAGGGATCTAATAGAGCTTGGGTTTAAACCTGGTCCAATCTTTAGCAAAATACTGACAGCGGTAGAACTAAAAGTTTTGGAGGGTGAAATAAAAACTAAAGAAGATGCTGTGAAATTTGTGCTGGAAAATTATTCAGCTTACCTTTGATTTTATTGGATCAACCAAGGTAACAAATGAAGGAGGAGATGTAGAGGTGAGCCTCTGTACGCCCATAATAAACAACAAAACATAGAGGGCTTAATTTTGGGCACCTATGTTTTTTGGTTTGGCAAACGCCGTTTTGCCCGTTCCTTTCTTTTATGACTCCTTAGTGCGAAAGGTCTTTCTGAATTTCAAATTAGGAATTAGGTTTCTTTTATATTGTAAAGATAAGAAAATAAGGTAAGTTAAAGACGAATTAAGATGAATTTAGAAATGAATTTAGAAAATATTATAAAAAGGAGGAAAGATGAGGGTAGAGGTTGAGGATAGGACATCGGTTGACAAGATACTTAAGGTTGAAATCCCGCCTGAAGAGACAAAAAGGGTTGTTGAGGAAGTTGAGAGGGAGTATCAGAGAAGGGCAAAGATTAAGGGGTTTAGGGAGGGTAAGGCTCCAATTTATTTAGTAAGAAAGATTTTTAAGGAGGAGATTGAGGAGAGAAGTATTGAAAGATTGATAAGCGAAACGTTAGAGAAAGCTATAAAAGAAGCTAAGCTTGAGCCGCTTCTTCGACCTCGAATCGAGAGCTTTGATAGGATCGTAGAGGGTTATCCTTTTAGATATTCTGTGTTGGTTGAGGTTAGACCGGAGATCAATTTATCTAAGGAAGACTACATTGGGCTTGAGGTTGAGAGAGAAAAGGACGAGGTTTCTGAGGAAGAGGTAGAAAGGATTTTAAACGAGCTTAGGTATTCTTTTTCTGAGCTTAAAGAGGTTGATGATGAAATTAAGGAGAGAGATGCGGTGGTGATAAGCTTTGTAGCTTATGATGGGGAGAACCCTATTCCTGGTCATGAAGCTCAAGCTTTATACATCGATGTGGGCACGGGTGAGTTTAACGAAAAGGTAGAACGCGAACTTATAGGAAAAAGGATTGGAGATAGGTTTACTGTTGAAGTTGAATATCCTGAGGATGCCTTAAATCCCTTACTTGCAGGAAAAAAAGTTCGGTATGAAATTGAAGTAAAGCAGATATATAGAAGGGAGCTTGAGGAACTTACGGATGAATTTTTGAAAAAGCTAAACCTTGGCTTTGAAAGCGTTGAAAAGCTTAGGGAAAGCGTAAGAGAAAGGCTCCTTAACGATAAAAAGAGGCGGAATGAAAATAGGTACCGGGAAAGGCTTTTAGAGAAGATCTTAGAAAAGGTTGATTTTGAGGTTCCGGCAAGGTATGTAGAAATTAAATTTTATCAATTGGTTGAACAACTTAAAGAGATATTGGCTCAGGATGGGCTTAGCTTTGAAAAACTGAACCTATCCCTTGAAAGTTTAAAGAAAAGACTAATGCCTATTGCTGAAAAGCAGGCTAAAGAGGAGATCCTTTTAGAAAAGATAGCAGAAATAGAAGGTATATCGATACCGGATGAAGAAATAGAAAAGATGAAGGAAAACATGATCAAAAGTTTGGGCATCCCTGAGGAAGAGGCAAATAGGATCCTTCAGTTTAATATTCTACCTAAGATGCTTGCGGAGAGGACCTTGCGATTCCTTGTTGAAAATTCAAAGCCTATTTTCAAGGAGGAATAGCGTGCCGGTTTATATCCCTATAGTTATTGAGCAGACTGGAAGGACTGAAAGGGCTTATGATATATATTCTCGCTTGCTTAAAGAAAGGATCATCTTTCTCGGGTCGCCGATAGATGATTATGTAGCGAATCTTGTGATAGCTCAACTCCTATATCTTGAGGCTGAGGATCCAGAAAAAGATATCATGCTTTATATCAATTCACCTGGGGGTTTGGTATCAGCAGGCTTAGCCATCTATGATACTATGCAATACATAAAGCCTGATGTATGCACTATTTGCGTTGGTCAAGCAGCAAGCATGGCAGCAGTGCTTTTAGCTGCAGGGGCTAAAGGGAAAAGGTATGCGCTTCCTCATTCAAGGATCATGCTCCATCAGCCTATGGGGGCCTTTCAAGGGCAAGCAACAGATGTTGAGATCCAAGCAAAGGAAATACTTAGGCTCAGGGATATACTCAATGAGATTCTTGCCAAGCATACCGGTCAGGATAAAAAAAGAATAGCCAAAGACACAGAGAGGGATTTTTACATGTCCTCTGAAGAAGCTCAGAAGTATGGAATAATAGATCATATTTTATATAAAAGAGGTTAGAGGCTATGAAAAAGGACGAACCAAGGTGCTCCTTTTGTGGAAGGAGTCAAAATGAGGTGAAAAAATTAATCGCTGGAGCTCAAGCTTACATATGCAACGAATGCGTTGAGCTTTGCAACGAGATTTTGGAAGAAGAGTTTGAAAGGGCAAACGAAGCTGAGGAGAGAGCAAAGCTTCCTAAGCCAGCGGAGATAAAAGCGTATCTTGATCAATATGTCATCGGTCAGGAAAGGGCAAAAAAGATCCTCTCTGTTGCGGTATACAATCATTATAAAAGGATCTTAAGCAAAGAATATGAGCCTAAAAAGAAAAAGGATGATGTAGAGATCCAAAAGACAAACATTCTGCTCATCGGACCTACAGGTTCGGGTAAAACTCTTCTTGCTCAGACCTTGGCTAAATTTTTAAGAGTTCCTTTCACCATTGCCGATGCCACACCTTTAACTGAGGCTGGATATGTAGGCGAGGATGTTGAAAACATTCTCCTTTATCTTTTACAAGCGGCAAACTTTGATATTGAGGCAGCCCAAAAGGGTATAGTGTACATAGATGAGATCGATAAAATCGCCAAAAAAACAGAAGGTCCCTCAATTACTCGGGATGTATCCGGAGAGGGTGTACAACAGGCCTTACTTAAGATCCTTGAAGGAACTATAGCCAACATACCACCCAAGGGCGGAAGGAAGCATCCCCAACAGGAATACATCCGCATGGATACCACCAACATACTTTTTATCTGCGGAGGAGCATTCGTAGGTTTAGAAGACATTATCAAGAGGAGGCTTGGAAAGGGTTCGATAGGCTTTGGAGCAGAAATCAAGTCCGTTAAGGATATGACGCTTGGAGAGATTCTTTCTCATGTCCAACCAGAGGACCTCATAAAGTTTGGTTTTATACCTGAGTTTGTGGGTAGGCTTCCCGTTGTGGCTACTCTTGATGAGCTTTCTGTTGATGATATGGTGAGGATCCTTGTTGAGCCAAAGAACGCTATTATTAAGCAGTATCAGAAACTCTTTGAGATGGAGGGAGTAAATCTTAGGTTTACTGAGGGAGCTCTGAGAGCCGTTGCCGAGATGGCTTATAAAAGGAAGACCGGAGCAAGGGGGTTAAGGTCTATTCTTGAAGAGATTATGATAGATGTGATGTATGAGATACCAAGCCTTCCTGGAGTAAAGGAGTGCGTGATAACAGAAGAAGTTGTCTTGAAAAAGGAGCGACCGATCTTAATTTATAACTCAAAGATGGCTAAAGGGGGTTAGAGAAGTTTATGGATAATTTGAAGGTTTTACCTTTAATGCCTTTGAGGGAGCTTGTAGTTTTCCCTCAAACTGCAGTTCCACTTTTTATTGGAAGGGCAAAGAGCATCGTTGCCGTCGACAAGGCTTACCAGAAGGATAAACTGATCTTCCTTGCCACTCAGAAGGACCCAAAGATAGACTCACCTACCCCAGAGGATATTTATCGGGTAGGGACAATTTGCCGGATTCTTCAGCTTGTTAGACTTCCTGATAATACTTTAAAGGTACTAGTGGAAGGGTTAGCTAGGGGAAGGATAATTAGATATCTTACTACTGAAGAATATTTTTCCATTGAAGTTGAAGAGATGAATGAGGTCCTCGAGGAGGATGTAGAAACTATAGCTTTAATGAACCTTTGCAAGGAAGCCCTCCAGGAGTATGCGCAATATAACAAAAAGCTCAACCAGGATACGATAAACACCCTTCTTAATCTTGATAATCCCTTGGAGTTTGTGGATAGGCTTTCAGCCCTTTTAAATCTTAAGATAGAGATAAAGCAGAAACTTCTTGAAACTGTTAACGTAAAGAAGAGGCTTGAAACGGTTTTAGGGCATCTCCGTGGGGAGATTGAGATTATCAAAACTGAAGCGCGGATTCGGGAACGTGTTAAGAAGCAGATGGAGAAACATCAGAGGGATTATTATCTCCAAGAGCAGATGAAGGCTATCCAGAAGGAGCTTGGTGAACGGGAGGATGGCAGGACCGACCTTGCGGAGTTAGAAAAGAGGATCAAGAAAAAGAAGCTTCCCAAAGAGGCTAGAGAGGTTGTTTGGAAGGAATTTAAGAAGCTGAGCCTCATGCCTCCTATGTCTGCGGAGGCAACGGTTGTTAGAAACTACATTGACTGGATCTTAAGCCTTCCCTGGTATGAGAAAACGAAAGAAAACATTGACCTTGATAAGGTAGAGGAATTGTTAAACAAAGAGCATTACGGCTTAGAAAAACCAAAACAGAGAATTATAGAGCATTTAGCTGTTCAGAAACTTGTCCAAAAAATAAAGGGTCCTATCCTTTGCTTCGTTGGACCACCAGGGGTTGGTAAGACTTCTCTTGCAAGGTCGATAGCCAAGGCTATCGGCAGAAACTTTGTGAGGATATCTCTTGGTGGCGTAAGGGATGAGGCGGAGATAAGAGGGCATAGGAGGACCTATGTTGGAGCCTTACCTGGGAAGATCATCCAAGGCATGAAAAAAGCAGGGACGATAAATCCTGTCTTCTGCTTAGACGAAATAGACAAAATTGGAACAGACTTTCGCGGAGACCCAGCGGCTGCTCTACTTGAGGTGCTTGACCCTGAGCAGAACTTTTCTTTTCAGGACCACTATCTTGAAATTCCTTACGACCTTTCCCAGGTGTTTTTCATAACCACGGCTAACACGCTTTATACCATTCCAGCCCC
Source organism: Thermodesulfobacteriaceae bacterium (assembly GCA_049414625.1). GTDB lineage: Bacteria > Desulfobacterota > Thermodesulfobacteria > Thermodesulfobacteriales > Thermodesulfobacteriaceae > WYEG01. The sequence continues at coordinate 4,485 of JBMSAU010000142.1, read as the reverse complement.
CCTTCTTGACCGTATGGAGATAATTGAGCTACCTGGTTATACAGAAGAAGAAAAGTTGGAGATAGCAAAAAGGCATCTCCTTCCGAGGCAGCTTGAGGCCCATGGTCTTAAGCCTGAGATGGTCCAGATTAGTGACAAGGTCATTTTGGAGATAATTCGTAGGTATACCCGCGAGGCTGGAGTAAGAAACTTAGAAAGGGAACTTGCTACCATCTGCAGGAAGATCGCTAAGGATGTGGCTAAGAACCCCGAGGAATTTAAACCCATCAAGGTTACCATTTCAAAGCTTGAAAGATTCCTTGGAATTCCTAAATACCGTTATGGAATGGCTGAGGAGAAACCCCAAGTTGGCATTGCTACAGGACTTGCCTGGACAGAAACCGGAGGTGCCCTCTTACAAATCGAGGCGGTGATTATGCCTGGTAAGGGTAATTTAAAGATCACTGGAAAGCTTGGCGAGGTTATGCAGGAGTCGGTCCAGGCAGCGATGAGCTACGTCCGGTCAAGAGCTCTCCAGCTTGGTCTCCCCCTTGAGTTTTACCATAAGGTTGATATCCATGTGCATGTGCCCGAGGGAGCTATCCCCAAGGATGGACCAAGCGCTGGTATAACCATTGCTACGGCAATCATTTCTGCCCTAACAAAGATTCCTGTTAAAAATACTGTAGCTATGACCGGGGAGATCACCTTAAGAGGTAGAGTGCTCCCCATTGGTGGCCTAAAAGAAAAGCTTCTTGCCGCCATAAGAGGTGGGATCAAAACTGTGATTATCCCTAAGGAAAATGAGAAAGACCTAAAAGATATCAATCCAAAAATTTTGAAGCCCTTAGAAATTGTGCTTGTTGAACATATGGATGAGGTATTGAAGATTGCTCTTGACCTTGAAGACCCAGAAAGCCTTTTCAAGGAAGCACCTGTCTTAGATGTTTGGCAGCTAGTAAAGCTCGAAGCCCAGGTAAGTCAACAGGGGATATCCCACTAATTGGCAATTTCTATACTCCCCAAGGGTCAAAATCCTTGGGGGATGTTCTTAGTTTGTTAGATTTTTGAAATTTATTTTTTTCAAATATATTCCCCTATCTCTATCAATTTCATAGAAATCATTTATTTGACTTTAAGAAAAAGTTCATAAAAAAACTATAGAAAAATTTACCTTAAGGAGGGGGGATTATGCGTTAGCGAAAACTTTTGGGGTTTATAGGTGTGTTTGCTCAGTTGGTAGGGCTTATTTTGGCTTCTCCTGAGGCTAAAACGCCTTATAAAGAGCCTTTAAAGAAGGCTAAAACAGTGGATGAGTTGATTGGTATGTATGATTCTAGTGAATGCATGAGTTGTCATGCTGATATTGCGGAACAGTGGTCAAAAAGTCTTCATGCCCGGTCTATTTTTGGAACTGGAAGGACAATAGCCTCGATCCTAACCACGTTTACGGTAGGTCTTAAGAATTTCCCATATTCTGGAGTCAAAGATATCAAGGATGTTAAGGTTGAACATTTGATGATTTGTGCAAAGTGTCATCTACCTCAATTAGCTGAGGCAGAGGATTCTGTTGCTCAAGAGATCCTTAAACTTGCTATGGATTATTTGGAGGGGATGAGAAGACTTCGACCAAAGCAAAGGAAAAGTTAGAAAAGTTAAACATAAACTGTTTGATCTGTCATCAAAGAAATGCCATCATTCCCAAGGGGGTAGAAGGCTATCCTGAAAGGAAATGTAGTCTATGGGTCAAAAAGTGGAGACCAGTCTTCTTAAAAGATGCCAAAGATTAAACATAGCTCAGCTCTCAAAGAATCTATCTTCTGCAGGCAGTGCCATGGTTTGGGACCAAACTTCGAAGTTTGACCACCCTTCCCAGTGCGCCACGCTTTATGGATATTATCTGTGGGGATATGTAGCTAAAAGGGGTATTAAGACTTGTCAAGACTGCCATATGAGAGAAAGCGGGCTTGGACATAACATTCAAGCTTACAGAGATAAAAAGATGCAAGAGATGGCTGTTGACTTCCGTGTAAACGCTAAACCAATCTATTGGAAGGACGGAAGAGTAATTAAGCCATTAATCTACGCTATAGTAGAAATACAAAACAAGAGAAGACATGCCATACCCGATGGCTGACCTAGCCCAAACAGGCTGGTCCTGGAAGTGACCGCCAAAGCCCTATCTGACAAGGTGGTCTTCTCCTAAAGCAAGGTTTTTATGCCTTTACCTCAACCACTTGGTATAGGTGACAGAATGGGTAGAGGTCCTTAGGATAAATCAGGATTGTTAGTTGAATGGGGTCTTCACCTTTAGAGGAGAAAAAGTAGAGTATATAAGCCCGAATCCCTGGAGTATACTTTGGAAGTTGAACTCTGGTACCTCCCATTCGGCAAAAAGGATGAGTATGCTCAACTTTGGAGAAGGGAGGTCAAAAAGGTCAGATTTTCTGACAAAGAACCCTATCCTGAAGCTTAGGAGCATATAATGGAAGAGGGAAGGGGTTACCCCTTCCCTTTTGTTAGAAGTTTTCTTCTACCCCCAAAACCTTTTTATCTCACTTTGAACTAATCGAGTGGTCTCTATTTTGAAGTTGTCTTGGAAATAAAGGAGGTCTTGAAAAATCTCTCGACTAACCACCTAACGATATTACTGGTTCATTATGCTTAGGAATTCTTCGTTGCTTTTTGTGTCTTTCATTTTTTCGATTAGAAATTCCATGCATTCGACAGGGCTTAGGGGGGCGAGGACTTTCCGGAGGAGCCAAACACGATGGAGTATATGAGGTGGGAGGAGTAGTTCTTCCTTTCGTGTTCCGCTGAGATGTATATCTATAGCTGGCCATATCCTTCTTTCAGCAAGTCTGCGATCAAGCACAATCTCCATGTTGCCCGTTCCTTTGAACTCTTCAAAAATCACCTCATCCATCCTGCTTCCGGTATCAATCAAGCAAGTTGCTATGATGGTGAGGCTTCCTCCCTCTTCAATGTTTCTTGCTGCCCCGAAGAATCTTTTTGGCTTATGAAAAGCGTTAGCGTCGATACCACCAGAAAGAAGCTTTCCGCTTGAGGGAGCGGTTAGGTTTGAGGCTCGAGTCAGACGGGTCAAGCTATCAAGAAGGATGACTACATCGTATTTACATTCAACGAGCCTTTTGGCCTTTTCGATGACGAGGTCTGCAACTTTAATGTGTTTTTCTGGGGGTTCATCAAAGGTTGAGCTAATAACCTCAGCTCTTGGAACAGTCCTTTGCATTTCTGTAACTTCCTCAGGTCTTTCATCTATGAGTAAAATGATAAGATAAATGTCAGGATGGTTGGCGACAATTCCGTTTGCGATGTTTTGTAGAAGGACTGTTTTACCTGTGCGTGGCGGAGCAACGATCAATCCTCTTTGTCCTTTACCTATGGGCACAAAGAGGTCTATGATCCTCGTTGAAAGGTTATCTGGTGTAGTTTCAAGTCTTAACCATTTGTTGGGATGAACAGGGGTTAGATGTTCAAAGGGGGTCCTTGATCGAACCACTTCAGCTGAAAGATAGTTTATTCTTTCAATTTTAGCTAAGGGAAAATATTTCTCCCCTTCCTTTGAGGGTTTGATGTATCCATAAATGGTATCGCCTGTCTTTAACCCGAATTTTCTTATTTGAGGGGGTGAAACGTAGATATCTTCAGAACTTGGCATGTAGTTGTAGTCGCTGTAGCGCAAAAAGCCAAAGCCTTCAGGTAAGACCTCTAGGACACCTTCAACTGCTATTTCTACGTTTCTGGCTAATAAGGCATTTATAATCTGATAAACCACCTCTGATTTTTTGTAAAGATTGTAGATGCCTTCTATGCCAAGCCTCTCACCCAGTTGATAGAGCTCAGTGAGAGTTTTTTTTCTTAGGTCAGAAAGATGGATAAGAGATGGTAAATCTTCTAAAAGCTCTCTGTCTGGGGACAATGCGAATTCATCCATGCTATTCCCTCGTAATGTATTTTTTTCTAATCTCAGGTTTTCTCTGGATTTTTTTTAAGAAAGAAAACAAATTTTGAACCTCTTTTGGTCGGTTACCAATTTAGATTTGATGTTCAAAGCTTTGATATTTTTTATACGATTTAAGCACCTGAATAAATTTAGAAAGCTCCCCGGGCAGGACTCGAACCTGCAACCTACGGGTTAACAGCCCGCCGCTCTGCCAATTGAGCTACCGGGGAAGATTACTTTTTAAAATAAACGATTTTAAAGCAATGTCAAGAGGGGTAGGGTCTGTGTAATTAAGCCATCTTTAGAGCGTCCTTCCGAGGGGAAGCGAGAGACCTTAAGAGTAGACTACCTTTCGATAAGAAAAAAAGAAGTTGCTCGGCTAATGAACAGAACCACAATGAAAAGAAAAATTTATAAAATTTATACAATGACAAAGGGTAGCGGACTCTTATAATGAAAAAGCTATAGAGTATAATAACCAAAAGTCAAAAAAAAAGTAAGATTGAGGGCATGAATAAACTTAAGGTTTGCGTCATAGG
>JBMSAU010000141.1:0-4975 GCA_049414625.1 Thermodesulfobacteriaceae bacterium | reverse complement strand
CCTCAGGACATTCGTGGAAAATATATCCGTTTTGTAGCTTTCAACTCCACACGGTGAATTAGAAACCTCAAAGCCCAACCTCGTTAAATATAAGTATTTTTCTAATTTTAGTCAAGGTAATGCTCTCCCGAAAATAAGGTATATTTCCGAAAAACCTCAGTCATGCATGATAAAAAATTTAACACCCCCTATCATGCCTTAATTTTTAAGATTTTCAATGGAGGAGCACAAAAACATCAATACATTCTCATGTCTTTACGCCTTTACATATAGACGATTTTAAGATATAATTTTTAAAACCATGAAAAAACAAGCTAAAAAGAAGGGTCAAAAGACGGTTCGAACAACAATAGTTCTCCCTAAGGAAATTCATAGAGCTCTAAGAATTGAAGCTATAAAGAAAGGAATTTCAATGAGTGAATTAATACTCCAAAAGCTGGAAGAACTCGAAAGGTATAAGCAAAAATTTGGTGGAATAGCCTCTGCTGAAGATTTCCTTTAACTCCACTTTCAACTCCACACGGTGAATTAGAAACAATCGTAAAGAACCTCTACATTCTGTTTCAGATGCACTAAGCCCTCGCTAACACTCAAGATAAAAATAAGAAAAGAAGGATCACCGTGTGGAAGGTGCGATATTCACTTGTCAAAGAGCGATTTGTTTTACTTATAATTTTAACTTATCCCTTAATCTTAGCATAAAAAAGTTCGTAATCAAATATCTCTAAACAACTTCCAGATAGCCAAAGCCTTGTCCTGTTCGGACACCAAGCCCATATTGATAAACAAATTTTAAAATTTCAGGATTATCTGTATGAAGGTTAAACACCCCTAAAAAGCCCCTCACATACCCACCATAATGCTTAACTAACACTTCCTCTGTTGATTCTGGCTCAAGATACAACTCTGTAAAAGGGATCGGTTTTGTAAGAAGAATTGAGATCCGCCTCTGTAGGTTCTCTACAAGCCACTTATCAAAATCGGAATCCCCCGGGATTGCGTAGCGTTCTCGAGGAGACTTTGAATCGGTTTTTCTCTCTATGACCACAGGAGATAGGGTTTTGAATTTATTCTTCAATGGTGGCTCTTTTTCAAGTGCTATTTTCTCAATTCTGAAAAAAGCACCATGCTCAGAATTTGGACTTAAGTCATGAAGATAGCCCTCTTTTTTTAATCTGATAATACCATTATAAAAAACCATAGCAACCTCTTCGTCTCCTGTAGAAAAACGAAATGTTATCGGGTCTACTACCGTTATAAAATCGTGGCTAAACTTTGCCTTCTTACCAAAATATACAGCAAAAGTATATGGTTTTACGCTCGCCTCACTAAACCTTTCACCAAAAATCTTTTTAAGCAAGGATATGAACCTTCGTCTATAGTCTATGCTTATTATTGCTTCTTTTTTAGGCTCAACCTGGCTTAGTTTAACTTTAAACCTCACTTTTTATGCTCCTCATTGTGTTATCATAATTATATCACATTATCTACTGGATCCTTAACATTTGTTAGTATTTCTCTATGATAAGAAATGTGATCTTCAAAAATATATATTATCAGCGAATCCTTTTCTTTGTCAACTATTCTTAGCATATCCCTCTTTAGGCGCTCAAGCTTTGAAAGAGTGAGAGAGCCTTCAAACACCGACTTTTGAACATGATGTAAGTATCGTCTTGCCGTTTTTAAGGCTTTTTGTAGCCGCCTTTGCCCTGCCTTTTCCGTTGTGTCTATATCATAGACTAAGATTACCTTCATTATCTCAGCTTACTATTTTATTACTATTTTAAACTAAAATAGTTCAAAGGTTGATAAACCTTTTCTCCGGTTAAATGTTTTATTAACTTGTATAATTCAAGCCTAATCAGTTGACGATGAGAAACATTTCTTTTTAATTTTGGATAATATACCGTTGAATTCAACATCTCATCAAAAGCTTTCAAAAATTTTCTTCTTCCCTGTTCGTTTAGATAACAGTATTCCGTTTCTTCTAAGAAATCACTTTCATTTATCTTTTTTGCCTTGATAAGTTTAATTATTAGACGATCCGATAGGATTGGCTTAAATACCTCTGCTACATCTAAACACAAAGAGTGCCTTTTTTCAAAGGGCTCATGCAAATAGCTTATAGTAGAGTTTAGAGGTGTATGATAAAGCTCACCAAGGACTTTAGCATAAACTAAAGAGTTGCCAAAAGATATAAGAGCATTCAATGGATTACCAGGTGGTCTTTTTGTCCTTTCTTCAAACTCCCATCCTGTTTTTTCTTCGAGAACTTTATAGCATAGCTTTTTAAAGGAGCCTTCTATGTTCATTATTTCCGGTATGCTTCGTGCATAGTTAAGCCTATCTAAGTGTTCTGTTGGGTCTATATCATATAGATTTGCATAGTTTATAATTGCTCCATAGACAAAGCTTTTAGCAAGGAAAAGCCTTTTTTCTTGGTTTAGATAATGTTCTGCCTGTTTTATAAGAAGATAGCCAGAGAGATTTCGCTCTCTCGGATAAAAGCTTCCTATATAATAACCATAGTAATTAAAGAAATGGGCAACTATGTTATACTGAGAAAGAAGGCTCAAAAATTTTGTATTCGTGCTAACTTCTGCCATCACAAATAGCTCAGATACATTTTCTATAGGTATTTTTTTCTTTATTTCTTCATTTTCAAAAAGAATAGTATTTTCTTCTCTTCTTAACTTCCCGTTTGTTGTTATATAGTATATCTCAGGCATAGCAATACTCAAAATAAGCACATTTTTTACAATATGGTTTGTGTATTACTGGCGGAGGACTTGATAAATGAATTACCCTTTCTATGTTGTTTAAAGCATTTTCGATAACTTCTTCATCGTTTTTCTCAAAATCAACTCTTTGAATTCGTTTGGCTTTAGGATAATGTATGATTCCATGGGAAACTTTTATCCCTTTGTTTTTCAAATAGTATATATAGTATTTTACTTGTAAAATGTGGGCTTCTTCTAAAGCTCTTGAATGCTTTACTTCGTGCACAACAAGCCCATCTTCTGTGCGAAAAAAGTCTATGTTTACAGGTTCATAAGTAAAATCATCACGTTTCTCTCGTTGAAAGCTCGTTTCATCCAAAAGCTTCCCCAGTTCAACGTATTCCGATTCATTTTCAAGGGCAAGTCCCCAAGTAAAAAGCCAAAGCTTTCTTTGACAAACTATGTAGTAAGCAACTTGAGTGCCTTTATACTTTAGCTCCCTGAGGTCCATTCAGATTATGTTATCTTTCTGTTTTTTATCCGCTTCCGTTTGCTCCGTGTCAGCTTCGGGCTCTAGTATAAAGCCCGTGTCTTCGCTATAGTCTCCCTCTATGTAATAGACGCCAAGTTTGTCGTGAATTTTCTGTCTTTCTACTCTTTTAACAGACCACACAGGAAGAGAAAAGCTGTATTCAAGGATATCGTTAAAACATCTTATCCTCTTTATAAAATCTCCTTTAGCCTTTTCCCATTCTTTAAGTAGGCATTCTACCTCTTCTTTAAACTGATTAGGAATTACTTGCACTGCATTTATATCTCTAAAAAGCTGTTGTGCCTCTGATTTACTCCTTATAAGACTATCCGCTCCTTCCCAAAGGCTCTTTATGTAGGTTTCCGCCTTCTTAAACCTCTCCCAATACTTGGTGCCAACTAAAGCCGACTCGGAATAAACCTTTTCCATAAGCTCCCATTTGAAATTCCAATCCCAAAGTCCCTCTTTTAAGTTCTTTAAAGTGCTCTCGTGTAGATGCTTGTCATACACAGGACCTATGCCGGAACAAGCCTTTGTGAATACAAACACATTAGGGGTTGTGGTTTCCTTCTCTCCCTTTCTGTTACATCTTCCCATCCGTTGGATTAGGCTATCTGCGGTAGAAAGCTCGGTAAAAAGATAGTCAGCATCGAGGTCAAGGGATACCTCCGCAAGCTGAGTTGTGATCCATAAGCCCGCCTCGTTGCTGTCAAAGAATGTCTTTATCTCTTTTTCCTTTTCTTTTCTGTGCTGTAATATGAACCTACTGTGCAGTAGTTTAGCGTTTTTAAATTTTTTCTTTAACTCTATTGCCTTTCTTACAGTATTCACCACCACAAGCACCTTAGCCTTCTGGGAAAGCTCTATCATTTTCTCCGTATAGTTGTCTATGCTATCGTCTATAACCTGAACATGATGATACGGTTTAGCTTCTTTGTTGAAAGTTTTAAACTCTACTCCCATCCTTTCAAACCGTGTTCTTAGAAACTCAGGGAATGTGGCAGTTATAACCAAAAACTTTCCTCCATTTTGGGCTAAAACCTCCAAGCCTTGAACTATAAAAGCTAAGGTTATCGGGTCGTAAGACTGAAGTTCATCGATCACAAGCCTTGAGTAAAGAGCAGTTGCATAATACTTTTCAAAGCCCTTATACCTAAAAACAAAGTGCATAAGCTGGTCTGGAGTGGATATGATTATCGGCTTAGCAAAGTTGCAAGAAAGAAAGTAGTTAAGAAAGGCTGTGTCTCCTTTATTGTTTTGGATATCTTCTTTGTTTTCTTCCCTCTCAAGCACATAGCTCAAAGCACTTGAGTGTAAAAGCCCTGCATAATTTCCCAATAGTTTCTCCGCCCGCATGTAAATGCCATTTGCGGAAACTCTATAAGGCAACATAAAAAAGCCCTTCTTTTGAAGATAGATAAATCCCGCTTCTGTCTTTCCTGCCCCCGTTGGTGCTATTATAACAAGATTTTTGTCCCTGTTATTCCTAACAAAGGTCTGCATCTCATTGGGGAATTTTCTGTTTTGTCTGAAAAACTCATCTACAAAGCTAAGCGTATCATCAGGCGGGACATCCTCTACGTCCTGCGCATGCTTTGAACTGCTTGCATGGTCTAAACGAAGAAGTAGCCCTTTTAAAAGACGATAATATCGAATAAGCTCTTCCTCAGGAATTTTAAATATTTTCGCAATATCTGCCTGCAGATAATTCTCCTCCTTCTTT
>JBMSAU010000140.1:0-3597 GCA_049414625.1 Thermodesulfobacteriaceae bacterium | reverse complement strand
CAAGGATGCCCTTGCTTTTAAAAAATTCCAAGGTCTCCTCAAAGAGCCTACCTTTGGGTAGGGCTATTCTAAGGGCGTATTTCATCCTCTTAGATATAATAAAACGAGATGGACATAAAGGAGCTTGAAAATTGGCTTTGGGACATAGCGAGCATTTTGAGAGATCCGGTAGAGGCATACAATTATAAGGATTACATTTTGCCTCTCGTATTCCTACGGAGCTAAAAATCTAGAACTTTGATAAATAAAGACTTCAATACAGCAATTTCTGAAGTGTCTGACATTACACAACTCGGTTTTAGCCAAAATTATATGAAAGAAATTCATCTACATCCCTAATCGGAAAAGACCTCTCTTCCGAGTCTTAAATTAATAGTTCCCTTTATCTTTTTCAATTCTTTTTCTAGATCGCTTCTACCCTTTGACTCCAAGATTTTAGAAATTTCTTCTATAGACGTTCTAATTCTCATTTCATATAAGTTTAGAATCCTTTCTGACGTCTTGCGTGTTAGCAAGTCTAAATATCTTAAAACTAATTCCGGGAACTTGCTAACCATTCCAACTAACACATCAAGTGCTGAATAAACATGTTTCTCTGTTATTTCATCAACTAACTCCACAGTCTTTATAAGATTTTCTAAAGCCCATTTATCGTCAAATTTTTTGGAAATAAACCAGTGAATAAAACTTTTCAATTCTTTCTGAAAATCCTGTCTATTTGATAATTCCTTTATATAATTCATATGCCATTCCCATAATGCTCTGAATCTTTCAATAACATTTTTGGCTTTTTTATCCTTTAATAGGTATTGTCCTACATAGCTAATAAACTCCTCTCTAGCATCATCGTTTGCTTTTTCCCAAAATTTGTGGAAAACAGGATCTTCTAATGAAATTATTTCCCACTCATATAGATCTGCTAAATGATGCACTAAGTTTTTATTGCATTCTGAGCCTATATCATATTTCATGTTTTCAATAGCATAGGCATATATATCTCTAAGCAAGCTATAGACCTTATAAGATGGGCGATTAGCCTGAACATAGGCACACCAAGCCCCCCAAAAATACTCTACGCTATATTTGGGAAAAATCTTATATATCATGTCTTTTGTCCAGTGTTCGTCAATGTTTAAAAGCGAATGAAGATAAAAACCATAAATAGCGGGTATAATTATTGATGTCTGTTTATTCAAATAATACTCAAGCCTGCCCTTAACTTCTGGAATACTATTAAGGTCTTTTATTTTATTGTTTTTCTTAAGCCAACGAGGATAAAGAACCAGACTGATTATCGCTGTGCCTTCTAAAGTGTTAAAAATAGGATCATATACATCATAAACTATATCTTTTAGTGTTCTTTCCTCGCCAACTCCCAATTTATCCAAGTAGTTTAAAATACCATCTACAACTTCCCAAAGTTCATCCTTGTAATCAATAGGAATTAAGTGCTCTCCGATAGCTTTATTTATTAATCTTGTTATGGTAAGCAGTATATTTTCTTCATTACTCCCTTTATAGACGATTTCCTTAATTAATTTCAAAACCTTTTCCCAATCAAACGATATACCTCTCTCTAATAATACATACAAGGCTCTCATTAAACGCTCCTGATATAAAGGATGAATACCTCCGAATTTATCTATCTCTTTCAGAAATTTCCCAGGATCCTCCTTAATAACGTCTTCTAACGCATTTGCTATGGAATGATCTGGCTTTTCATGTTTCTTCAATTCGCCAATTATATCGGACACCTTAAGATTGGCAAATTTACTTTTATACTCTTCGTATCTATCATCTGTTATTGGCTTCCAATATAAATCTTCGGGCATCTCCTCTTCTTTTTTGCATCTACTTATAAGGTTTTCATATCTCTTTTGTAAATACTCACTTTGATGTTTATAGGGCTCTATAATATCTCTTGCTATACGACAAAAGACTTTAAACCGCCTATTTTCAATCACATCTAAAATAGACTCTAAAGGACTTATGCCATTTTCTATCATAAATTCAGCATTCTTTAAAATGCCTGCTACAAGTATGCGTTTCAGGTCGCGTTGATGCTTTTTTGCTTCATTATACCAAATATGCGAATAATCTTCATTCCCCTGAAGATAAGGCTCTTCATATTGGATTGCTTGCTCAAGCAAAGAACATAACAGCTCAAGACCATGTAGCCCTACAATGGAAACAAATTCTGGATACAGCTCCATTACAATTTGTCTATGATCTAACAGGACACTATATACCTTATGTCCATGCTTGGTAATCCTTAGTAAATATTCAACCAATGTTAAACCACACTCTTTATCTATTTTTGTTATGTTTATAACCGCTTTCCATAAGACATTTGGCAGGAATAAAGGATACATTAAATAATCAGCTTTTTCCATCCATTTGCGGATTTTCTCGCATAAACCCCTGATCTTTTCATCATCCAAACTCAAGCTATCAAGTGGTATTTCTGCTATTATTTCAATTAAATCGTCTAATATTTTTGCATTTCTGTTTTCCTTCATCTCCAAAATACAACTTATTACTTCTTCAGTTGCCTTTGGATCTTCTTTGATTATACGCTTCAAAAACTCAGTTTGAGGCCATGCAGGATATATAATATACATGCCTTCTCTATAAGGTTCAGGAGGATTGCTAAAAAATCCTTTCTTTCTTAACTCTGGAAGCCAAGTTGAGTCTATCTTGCTAAAAAAGTAGCTTAAGAAGTATGAATTTTTGGGAATAGTTTTTCCAAATTCCTTCAAATTTTTATTAGTTATTAGTTTATCAATCCTTTCTTTGATTGTATCAACATACAAGACTAAGTTAGGCAAGAGGGTAGAAAGTACCCTATTAAAATCTTCAAATATTTTCTTTACTTCTTCTATATCCCGTGGAGAATCTATGTTGCGACGATGTGCATACCCGTGCAGCTTTAATTCCTTCCATTTTTCTTTGATTTCATTTAGTTCTTTCTCTTTATCGCTCCCAATTAGATTTAATATATCATCAATAATTTTTTCTATTTTTTTAGATCTGCTATCTTCTTTGTTCTCTCTGCACTCTTTTTTGCCTGGTAATAAAGTATCTAGTATAGCAGAGTCTATTTCTCGCAAACAGTGTGCAATAAGGTGAGTAGATGTCCTAAATAAATGGCTATTATTTAATATGAACCACGCATCGCAATAAAAAGCAGGGACATTGCTATCTTTTCCGAAAAAGTCCTCTAATAGTTTATAGATTCGTTCGTAAATTTTTTCATTATTCATTCTTCAGCCCCTCCTTCATCCTCAAACACATTCCCGAGAATGCATCAAACTTCTTCAATATATCATAAACTTTCCCACCCTTATCCTCGTGTTCCAGACAATGCCTGTATTTTCATCTTCCTTTTTCACCAAATACCTGCTCAATGGAAAAAGGTTTAACACTAACCACTCTAAAACTCAAACGAAAAGCCCCAAGCTTTTAAGGATAAATGTTATAATAAAACCCTTGACCAATCCTTTTAGGAGGCTCTGATGTTTAAGGTTCTCATCACGGACCCTATATCCGAAAAGGGCATTGAGATTTTAAAGAGGGAGCCAGACATTGAAGTGGATA
>JBMSAU010000139.1:0-10818 GCA_049414625.1 Thermodesulfobacteriaceae bacterium | reverse complement strand
CTGCCTCTTAGCTTTGATAGAGAGGTGTATAGGGTCTCCGAGAGTGATTTTGGCCCTCCCTATGAGGTTAAAACTAACATCTCTCAACCGCAGGGGAAAACCGTTGATAAAGGTCTCCCCTTTTTTGAGAAAGAGTACACCTCTAAGGATGCACTTCATGATTTTAGGTTAATTGGTGCCTTCAAGCGATCTTATCTTCTTGTGGAAAAGGGGGATGAGCTTTTCATCATCGACCAGCATGCCCTCGCCGAAAGGATAATCTATGAGAGGCTTAAAGCGAAGGCTAAGGATGTTTGCTCGCAGAAACTCATCATCGGAAAAACCATCCCTCTTGATGAGGTAGCCTTCTCTAAGTTTTTAGCCCTAAAGGATGAGCTTTTAAGGCAGGGGTTTATCTTCAAAATCCTACAAGAGGGAACAATCCTTATCCTTGGTGTTCCAGATTACTTAGCGGGCGAAGATGTTGAATGGGTGCTAAGAAGCCTCTTAGAGGAAGAAGCTCCAGCCTTAGACTTAAGGGATGAGCTTTTAAAAAAGACATCCTGCCTTCTTGCAAGAAAAAAGGGAGAACTCTTAAGCGAGGAAGAAAAGCTTTACCTTGTTGAAAGGATGTTTAGAGATTCCCTTTTTACCTGTCCCCATGGAAGACCCATCTTCTACAAGCTTAGTCTTTCAGAGCTAAAGAACTTGATAAGAGCATGAAAAAGGTTATAGCCCTTTGCGGACCTACGGCAACTGGAAAGAGCGAGCTTGCGGTTGAGCTTGCCTTAAGGTTTAACGGAGAGGTAATAAACTTTGATTCTCAGCAGTTTTACCGGGGATTAGACATCGGGACAGCAAAACCAACGGAAGAGGAAAAGAGAGGAGTTCCCCATCATCTTTATTCTATCCTTTCTCCCGATGAGGAGATGAACGCAGGAAAGTTCCTTAAGCTTGTAGACCCTGTGGTTGAGGATGTTTGGGAAAGGGGCAGGGTTCCCATTCTGGTTGGCGGAACTGGGCTTTATCTTCGAGCCTTTGAATACGGATTGTTCGAGGTTATCGTTCCCCAAGAAATCCGAGAAAGGGTTCGGGCAATGGTAAGGGAAAATCTAGCTTTTGCCTATGAGGAGTTAAAAAGGCTTGACCCAGAGTATGCTAAAAAGGTAAGCCCAAAGGATTTTGTTAGAATAAGCCGAGCCCTTGAGGTATGCTTAGCAACAGGAAAACCCTTCTCAGAATTTCACAAAAACCATTCCTTTGCCTTGGCTAAACCCCGCTATTTAATTCTTAAAATAGGACTTATCCTTGAAAGAGAGAAACTTTATAATAAAATCAACAAACGAGTTTTGGAAATGATCAATAGAGGCTGGGTTGATGAGGTTAAAAAACTCCTTGATATGGGGTATTCCCCTTCGGCTAAGGCTTTTAAAGCTATTGGCTATAGGCATATCATCTCCTACCTTAAAGGTGAGATATCGCTTGATACCGCTATAAAGCTTATTCAAAGGGATACGAGAAGATACGCCAAACGCCAGATCACCTGGTTTAAAAAAGAGAAAAACATCCATTGGTTCCGTCCTGAGGAAAGGGAAAAAATCTTTACTTTAGTGGAAAGCTTTCTCAAGGATCGTTAGAGAGGGAAAAAGATGGAGAGCATGACGGGCTTTGGTCAGGGTGTTTACAAATCGGACACTTTTCAAATTGTGTGCCTTGCTAAAAGCGTAAACCACAGGTTCCTTGAGGTTTACATCAAGCTTCCTAAGAGGTATGCCCTTCTTGAAGACCGTATAAGACGGGAAGTAAGCGAACGTTTCGGAAGGGGGAGGGTCGAGGTTCAGATAAAGTATTATGGCTTTGCCAAGGGACTAAAGGAGATCTACCTTGACCTTGAGCTTGCTAAAAAGCTAAAAACTGCCTTAGAAATCCTGCAGTCAGAGCTTGCATTTGAAGAGCCATTGACTTTTCAGGATTTTCTCTATTTTCGGGATTATCTTACCCTTGAAGAACGGGAAGAGGATGTAGAGGTGCTTTGGGAAGAAGTCTTCCCTGCCCTTGATTCCGCTCTAAAAAATCTTAAAGAGTCCCGAATTAAAGAAGGAGAAAGACTTAAAGAGCGAATCTTAAGCTATTTTCATGAGCTTAAAGAAATTATTGATAAGATTTCTGCCCTAAAGGAAGATGTAAAGAGGGAAAACATTGAGAAGGCTAAAGCAAGGATTGAGAGCTATCTTCTTGAGCTTACTTCTGGAAAGCTTGACCCTGCGAGGCTCTATCAGGAGGTCGCCATCCTTCTTGACAGGCTTGACATCACCGAAGAGGTTGACAGACTTAAAGTCCATTTAACCCACTTTGAAGAAACTTTGGGAGAGCCAAATTCAGGAAAAAAACTTGATTTTCTTTTGCAGGAGATGCATCGAGAGATAACCACTCTTTCTAACAAGGCTCAAAATGCTCACCTCTCTTTGCTTGCCGTCTCGGCAAAGGACCTTCTAGAAAAGATTAGAGAACAGGTGCAGAACCTTGTCTAAAGGCTTAGCCCAAAGATTGAGGCTCTACTCTGAGCTTTTAAAGCTTGAGCATACTATCTTTGCCCTACCCTTTGTCCTTTCAAGCATTCTTCTTCTCATGAAGGAGCTACCGAGCCCAAAGAAAATACTCCTTATCGTGCTTTCTGCAGTATTTGCTAGGACCCTTGGCATGGCTTTAAACAGGCTCCTTGACCTGCCCTACGATGCTCAAAACCCAAGGACGAAGGTCTGGCCCCACGCAAGCGGTCTTGTGAAAAAGCCTGAGCTCATAGCCATCATCGTCCTTTCAGGCTCCCTCTTTGTTTTAACCTGTGCCCTGATTAACCGCTTAGCTCTCATGCTTAGCCCCATTGTCATCCTTCTTCTCATTTTTTATCCCCTTGCCAAAAGACTTACCTATTTTCCCCATTTTGTGTTGGGGCTTGTCTACTTTTTGATCCCACTTGGTGTTGATGTAGCCTTAAACGAAAGGATTTCTACGGTTGCCCTTCTCCTTGGGCTTGCGATGAGCACTTGGGTTTCAGGCTTTGACATTCTCTATAGCCTTCAGGATTACGAGTTTGACAAAAAAGTTGGGCTAAAATCCATTCCTGTGCGGTTCGGCATTGTCGGAGCTATAAGGTTTGCGAGGATCCTCCACTTTCTCACCTTTCTATCCCTTCTTCTTTTAGCAGGAACCTTTGAAAAGACCCCTTACATCTACCTTGTTGGTCTGCTTTTTCTTTCGATGTTTCTAATCTATGAGCACAGGCTTATTAAGCCTCATGACCTTTCAAAGCTAAACAAAGCCTTCTTTACAGTAAACGGCTGGATAAGCGTCCTTTTCTTTTTCGTAGTCCTTCTTGAGAAGTTGCTAAACCAATGAAAAATGTTAGCTTATGAAGCTTTTTGCCTTTATCAATCAAAAAGGGGGAGTTGGGAAGACAACCGTTGCCATAAACCTTGCCCGAGCGCTAAGTCTTAAGGGCTATAAAACATTGCTCATCGATGCTGACCCACAGGCAAACGCAGGCTCAGGTCTTGGAGTTAGAGTAAGCAAGGAAAGAAGCCTCTATCAAGCCTTGATTGAAGGAAACTGCGAAAGGTTTATCCTTGAACCCTTCCCACACCTCTATCTTCTACCTTCATCCATCGACCTTGTCGGTCTTGAGCTTGAGCTTGCCGAAGAAGAAAACAGAGAATACGTCCTTAAAAATCTCTTGGAAAGCTCAACCTTTAAAGGTATCCCCCTTCTTGATTTCTTTGACTTTATCCTTTTTGACTCTCCGCCTTCTCTTAGCCTTATTACCGTAAACATTCTAACAGCAGTGCAAGGAGTTGTTATACCCCTCCAATGCGAATACTATGCCTTAGAGGGTTTGTCTTTACTTGTTAGAACGGTAAGGGGAGTTAAGGCAAGCTTTAACCCTGAGCTTAGGCTTTTTGGGCTTATTCTTAACATGTATGACATCAGGAACAAGCTCAGTCAGGAAGTGGCAGAGGAGGCAAAAAAGCACTTTGCCTGGATCATATTCAAGACACTAATCCCAAGGAGCATTAGAGTTAGCGAAGCCCAAAGCCACGGGAAACCAATCCTTGACTATGAACCCAATCATAAGGTTAGCCAAGCCTTCTTAGCCTTGGCTGACGAATTCGTCGCCAGGGCAAAGTCCTATCAAAACTAAAGGGAGGTGCCCTATGTTTGAGCTTGAGATCCCAGGGTTTGGGAAGGTAGAGCTAGAGTATTTAGTATCTGACTTTACAGGGACACTTTCTGTTGACGGAAAGCTTATCCCAGGGGTGGAAGAAAGGCTAAACAAGATCTCCGAATTCTTAAAAATTTATGTTTTAACAGCTGATACCTTTGGGAGGGCTGAAAAGGAGCTCTCTGGGGTAAACTGTGAGGTTATCATCCTTCAGGGCGCAGATCAAGATAAGCAGAAGGAGGATTTTGTGAAGAAGCTTGGGGCTGAGAAAGTGATCGCCTTTGGCAATGGAAACAACGATAGAAGGATGCTCAAGGCAGCAAGAATTGGGGTTTGCGTTCTTCTTGATGAAGGATGCTCCGTCTCAGCTCTTACCTCGGCAGACATCTTAGTCAAATCCATAAACGATGGTCTTGACCTGCTGCTTCATCCCCTTCGTCTTAAAGCAACTTTGAGGTTTTAGGGTTTTGATGGAGCATCGGTCCAAGCAGGCGCTTATGCGGTTAATACGGGCGACTCTTATAGTAAAGTTTTTTTATTAATAGTTTAATATTACAAGTAGAAACTCACACGGGGCTGAGGCTGTATAAAAAGTGTTTTGGTGAAAGTCCTTTTGCTGTCGCTCCGAGCCTATTTTTGTCACCCCGAGGCGTAAGCCAAGGGGTCTCCCCTCGGGGACGCTGTCCTGAACAAAAAGAGAGATGCACGGCTTGCGCTTGGCACGACAAAAAAATGGAGGCTAGGCGGGACAAAGTGGGGGAACCTTTTTGAACAACCCCGCACGGGGCTTGACAAAAACAAAAAAGTTGTTTTTTTATTATAAAAATTTACGATTCAGGAGGCTACGTAAATGAGCATGCCAGAGGTTCTTGAATTAGAAAGCAAGATCGAAGCCCTTATTAATACTGTCTTAGAATTAAGAAAAGAAAAGGAAGAATTATTAAACAAGCTTTCTCAAAAGGAAGAGGAGAACCAAAGATTACAGGAGGAGATAAAAAGGAGGGAAGAGGAAAGGAGGGAGCTAAAAGAAAGGCTTGGTAATCTTATTGAAAAACTTTCTCAGATTTAACCATGGCTACGCATGAAGTTACTTTTGAGTTTTTAGGTCAATGCTTTACCTTCCGGAGTAATCTTCCGGAGGAGGAAATAAAAGAGGTGCTTGCCTTCTTAGAGGAAAAGAAGGCGGAGATTGTGAAGGTGAAGAACGTGCCTGCCTACAAGCTTGCTATTTGGTTACTCTTCCAGGTAGCTTACGAATATCTCAAGGCAAAAAAGGAAAAAGAAGCCCTGGAGGAGTACCTTAAAGCTCAAAGTAAAAGGCTTGCAGATTTTTTAGAAAAAGAAATACCAACCCTGGGGTGCTCGTGAGGGGGTTACACCCGCCTGGCTCACACCAAAGAGAGTGACGGGTAAGGTGGCTCTGGGGCTGAAGCAGGGAGCTCAGCTAACCAGACCCCACCCGAAAACTTAACCAACAGAGCCAGAAGGACGGGTTCACCCCCACGGCACACCTGGGGTCACTTTAAAGGCTCACCTTCCTACCTCTTCCCCCTTCTTAAATTTTTATAAAAAAAGGGGGGATATTCATGATGTCTCTGGTGCTCCTGATCATCGGTCTTATCGTTGGAATTGGGCTCAGTTTTCTTTATTTTTATCTTCAAAGGAAAAAAGAGCTCGCCTTAGTTAAGTCAGCAAAAGAAACAGCTAAGAATATCCTTGAGGAAGCGGAAAAAAGCGCCAAACAACTGATTTCCACTGCCGAAGAAAAGGCTAAACAAATCTTGGAATCGGCAGAGAAGGAAGCTCAACTTAAGCTGCAATCAGCCGAAGCAAAGATTGAAGAAGAGTTAAGAAGGCTTAAAAAGGAGCTTGAAGAGAAGGAAGAAAAAAAGCTCAACGAATTGAGAGAAAGGGAAAAAAGGGTCGAGATTAAAGAGGAACATTTACTTGAAAAGGAAAAGATGCTTAACGAAAAGCTTAACCAAGTAGAACAGAAATCCCACGAACTAACCAGATTGAAAGAGGAAGTTCTAAAGGAAAAGCAGGAACTTTCCGAGCTTGTAGCTCAAGCAAAGAAGGAGTTGGAGAAAATTGCGGGTCTTACCGAAAAAGAAGCCAGAGAATATCTTTTAAAGAAGGTCGAGGAAGAGCTGACAGAAGAAAAGGCAAAGCTCATAGCCAAGATGGAGAAGGAAATACAGGAGGAGGCAAAAAGGAAGGCTCAGGAAATCATAGCCTATGCTACCGCAAAGGCAGCCATCCCTTTTGTTACTGAAAAAACCGTCTCGGTCGTTGAGCTTCCTTCTGAAGAGATGAAAGGAAGGATCATCGGTCGTGAAGGAAGAAATATCAGGACCTTTGAGGCTTTAACCGGAGTGGACTTGTTGATCGATGATACGCCCGAGGTTGTGGTTCTTTCTTGCCATGATCCCTATCGTAGGGAGATCGCTAAAATCGCTTTAGAGAGGCTTATTGCCGACGGAAGGATCCATCCCACAAGGATCGAAGAGGTGGTAAGACAAGTGGAGGAGGAAATGGAAAACCATATCCTTGAAATTGGGGAGAAGACCTGTTTTGAGATGGGAATATATGGTGTTCATCCCGAACTTTTAAAGCTCCTTGGTAAGCTTAAATTCCGCACAAGCTATAGCCAAAATGTCCTCCAGCACTCCATAGAGACGGCGATCATCTGTTCTAACCTTGCGGCAGAGCTTGGTCTTGATTTCAAGAAAGCAAAGCGTGCAGCCCTTCTTCATGATATTGGAAAGGCAGCAAGCTATGAACAAGAAGGACCACATGCCCTCATTGGAGCGGAATTGGCTCGAAAATACGGAGAGGATGAAGAGGTAGTCCAGGCTATTGCTTCCCATCATGAGGATGTGCCCATAACTTCACTTTTGGGGATCCTTCTTCAGGTTTCGGATGCCCTCTCAGGCGCAAGACCAGGCGCTCGAAGGGAACTTTTAGAGGCTTACTTAAAGAGGATTAGAGAGCTTGAAAGCCTTGCTCAGTCTTTCCCAGGGGTTGAGAAAGCCTTTGCCATTCAGGCTGGACGTGAAGTAAGGGTCATCGTGGATAGCAAAAAGGTGACCGATGAAGAAGCTTACCTCCTTGCGAGAGCGATTGCGCAGAAAATTGAAAAGGAACTAACTTATCCTGGCATAATCCGGGTTACAGTACTTAGAGAAACAAGGGTAGTTGAGTATGCTAAGTAAGGAGTTGACGAAGTGGTGAGATTGCTTTTTTTAGGGGATGTGGTTGGGGCAAGTGGGAGGCTTGCCCTTCAAATTCTTCTTCCTGAGTTGAAGAAGAGGTACCTCCCGGATTTTGTGCTTGTGAACGGTGAAAACGCTGCAGGTGGTTATGGACTTACTGAGAAAGTGGCTGAAGAGATCCTTAGCCTTGGCGTCGACCTGATAACAAGCGGGAACCATATCTGGAAAAAGGAATTCATCCCCTACCTTGTAAAGTCTGACCGGGTGTTAAGACCTGCTAACTATGGACCTGGTGCCCCGGGTAAGGGTTATGGCCTCATAAACAAAGAGGGAAAAAAGCTTGGAGTGATAAACCTTGAGGGTAGGATCTTTATGCGCCCCCTTGAAAACCCTTTCCTTGTTGGGAAAAAACTTGCAGAGATGCTAAAGGAGGAGACCCCTTTTATCTTCGTTGACTTTCATGCCGAAGCTACCTCAGAAAAGATTGCCCTTGGTTATTTCCTTGATGGGCTTGTTTCAGCGGTCGTTGGCACACATACCCATGTGCAAACCTCTGATGAAACAATTCTACCGAAAGGGACAGGCTACATAACTGATGTTGGTATGTGCGGAAGTGTTCATTCCATAATAGGTATGAGGATAGACCAAGCTCTTGAGCTATACACCACCATGGTTGGAAGAAAGCTTGAAGTTGAAAAATCAACCCCCGTAAAGGTTGAAGGCGTCTACTTAGAGTTTGACGAACAAGGAAAAACGAGATACATCGAAAGGATAAGACTACTTTCCGACTAACTCCTTCTCACGCTTTTTCCACCATCTTTTAAAGAGCTCCTTTTTTAGGGGAGAAATCCTATCTATAAAGAGTATACCCTCTATATGGTCGTATTCATGCTGGAAGGCTATAGCGTGAAGACCGGTTAGCTCTTTCTCAAAAGGTTTTCCCTCAAGGTCATAGGCTCGAATGTAAAGCTTTGCATAGCGTTCTACTTTGGCATAATAACCCGGGATGCTTAAACAACCTTCCTCATACTCGGTATACCCCTCAGCATTGAGTATCTCTGGATTTATGTAAACTTCAAGCTCGGGCGTTCCTTCCCTTTGTTTGATATCCATTATGAAGAATCTTTTAGGGATACCTACCTGATTTGCAGCAAGCCCAAGCCCCTTTACTTTATACATAAGTTCAGCCATCCTCTTAATAGTTTCCTTTAAATCCTCGTCAAATTTTTCTACAGGAGTAGACTTTTCCCTCAACACCGGGGCTCCATAAATTCTAAGCTTTAACTCTTCTTTCATCTTAGCCTTCCCTCCTTATTTTCTTATTGAGTTTAGGACTACGCTTAGGGAAGAAAAAACCATCATAAGACCGGCAAACTCCGGTTTAAGAATGGGTTTTTCAAAGCTTTTAAGCGTACTTACGAAAACAATCCTATAGCCTAAATCTTCTATTACCCTTTTTATGTCCTCTTCTGGTACGAAGGTGGGGTCATAATCAACTAAAACTCGCCCAAGCTCAAAGCTTACGCTTACTTTAGAAACACCTTTAAGGTTTTTTAATGATATCTCTATGGCTCTTCCACAGTTAACGCAAGTCATCCCTTCAACGTTTAGCCTTAAACTTTCCATACTTATTAATTTATAACATTTCTAAAAAATTTGCATACTGTTTTATTTAATTATTTTTAATTATTCATCGTATGTTTGTGAGGTCATTTTTGATTTTGGCGATTAATAATAGGTCTCACCGAAAGGAAACGCTCCTCTATCTCTTGGTAGGAGAGGATGGAGGATGGCACCCCGAACCTTCAGGGGGAGGTTCCCTCGCTCACGCTTGGGAGGACATGGCGGGGCTGTCACCCCAAGCGTTTTTTTGGCGCCCAGAGGCGTCAGCCGAGGGGTCCCTCGGCACTTGCGTGCCTCAGGATTACATACCAAAGCGCCGTCCCGATTGAGGTTAGGGGTCTTTATTGTAATGAGTTAAAGTTTTTAAAAAAGCTCTTGATATTTTTAAATTATAAATTATTTTAATATCACAATAAACTTTACGCTTTTTATGGAGGGGTAAGGTATGTTCAAACTCTCAACCAAAGGTAGGTATGCTGTTAGAGCAATGTATGAGATTGCCAAGGCTTATCCTGAAGGGGTAACTCTTGATGAAATTTCTATGAGGCAGAAAATTTCGAAGGTCTACCTCGCTCAGATCTTAAACAGGCTCCGTCAGGCAAGGCTCATTCGTTCTTCTCGTGGACCTGGCGGAGGCTATGTTTTAAGAAAGCCGCCTGAGGAGATAACTCTTTACGAGATTCTTGAAGTTTTAGAGGGTCCGGTTTGCATAGCCTCTTGTATCGACCCTGCCGAAGGTTGCGACGAGGTTGAAGAATGCGTAGCCTACCCCATCTGGAGAAAGCTTGCTGACATAATTGAATGCATGCTCAAGAATGTGAAGCTTAGCGACCTTATTAAAAAGACAGATAGAGAAGAAAGAGAAAAGTTTGCCGAGTCCGTCACTTTGAAATGCTTCTAAATGAGGCTAAACCTTTGAGATTTCCCCTCGAGGATAAAGATTGTTTAAAGTTGTTAAGAGCCGGGGATATGGTAACCATCTCCGGCTGGATCCTCTGCGGAAGGGATGCAACCCATAGAAAAATCCTTAACCATTTAGGTAGGGACTTCTTTTTTGATCTTTCCGGAGAGCTTATCTACTATGTTGGTCCTACACCTCCTCCCCCTGGCAAGGTCATAGGCTCCTGTGGACCAACTACCTCCTCCCGGCTCGACCCTTATCTTGAGCCGCTTTTAAAGCTTGGTCTTTCAGCAACAATGGGGAAGGGAAAGAGAAGTCCAATGGTGAAAGAGCTCTTTAAAAAATACAAAGCTATCTATCTTGCAACCTTTGGAGGGGCAGGAGCTTACCTCTCTCAGCTTGTCGAAAAGATGGAGCTTATAGCCTTTCCTGAACTTGGACCAGAAGCCTTCTTCAGACTAAAAGTTAAAGATTTCCCAGCGATAGTCATCAACGACATCTACGATAACGATTTTTACGAAGAAGTTGCCTCAATGGCTAATTTCCCCGCCTGAGCAAAGTTTTCTCTCTTAATGTCTTCAAAGATAACGATCACCGCATCTTCAGGGATCTGAAGATGCTTCACCAAAACTTCCGTAACCTCCTTAGCAATTCTCTTTTTTATCTCGACAGACCTCCCTTCAAAGAGCTTTATCTCAACGATTGGCATAGGTTATACCTCCTCTTTGAAGATTTGCTTTTCAAAACGATAGACCAATCCTTCAAATAAGGCTATCTTCTCTCGGGTGCCTTCTTTAGTGATAACAACATGGTAAGAAGCTGTACGTTTACCCCTGTTAAACTCTGAAGCCCGAGCAATAAAGCACATCGTCTTCATGGGCTGG